>JBFFMO010000162.1:0-7546 GCA_041554035.1 Allomicrovenator sp.
CGTTGGATTCTTTGCGGTCGGCGGATTGATGCTCTGGCGAGTGCCGATCACGGAAGCGATTCAGGCGAACCGCGACGCACGAGAAGTCTGAGCACTTAGAATCGACCGAAGACGCCAATTCCAGCCCCGGCCGGCACGATGGTCGGCGCGACTTTGACCGCATCTGGGTTCGAGTCGCCCGCCAATTTCTCCCAAATCAACAACACCACACCGGTCGTCAAAAGAGCGGTTCCCGTGAACGTCGTCACGAAGGCCAGCCCATCGGTATCGTAGAGGTCGGGGCAGTCGGCCAGCGGGCCATCACAGGTCGGCTCACCGTCGATGGCGTTCAAATAGAGGCTGCCGACCAGAAGCACGGCTCCCGATCCGACTCCAACCCAACCGTAGAACTCCCGGTCATCCCATTTATCGACGGGCCCACGGGTCGAGATCTCGACGGCCTCGGGTGGTGCGTCTTTCTTGGGCAAATGAACGCGAAGCGCCATCGACTCGGCGTTGTCGCCTTCGACGACGACCAGCTCTTTGATGATTCGGTGATTGGGCGCCTCAAACGTGAATTCGTGGTTGCCTGGTCCGACTTCGGCTGTGGCACGACCCCGGCCGATCACGGCATCGCGAAATGAAATCGTGGCATCTGGCGGCTCGACTGAAATCTCGATTTTGACCAATTGCACGTCGCCCGTATTCGTTGGACGAGCCACCTCGACGGGTTTTGTGGGCTCGACTTTGGGCTCTGCCTTGGGTTTCACTTCCTTCTTGGCAGATCCCAGCGATGTGCCGTTCAAGATGTCCGTTGCCGTGGCCTTGAAGGTACGTACAACTTCGCTGCGACCGCAGAGTTCACAAGCCCCCTTGCGGGTTTCCAGCAAGGCACCGCTGCGCAGGTCGTAGGTCTCGAGGGTCCAATCGTAGATCTGTGCTTCGCCAGTGAACCGCATCCGGATTCCAGCGTCAGCGCCAACTTCCTTGCCGGCTTTGACGAGGCAATCGTTGGTGAAACAATCCCGAACGATGGGGTTCATCTTCGAGCGCGCGGTCCCGACATCGATCAAAGTCCATTTCGAGTTCGACTTCACGACGTCGGCAAGCGCTGCCTCGACATCGCCGCGAACAGCGGTGTCGACACCATTACCAATATCGTATTGGAGTGCGGCCAGATTGGCTGCCGCGGCGTCAATCGACATGAGTGTTAAAGCGGCAATTACGATAGAACTAAGTTTTTTCATTTCAACACCCGTCTGGAATCTGACATGTCGAGAATATCGACGTGTTCGACGCCGTCCAATTCACCACCAAAAAATGTTCTCGCCGTACGCGCGAACGTGGCGGGGTCGTCTGTGGCAAGGAACTCAAGGCGGCGCGGGCCTTCGCTGGTTCTCAAGATATTTGACGACACCAGACGTTTTTTCAGGGCGGCAGCGGTGGCCGTACCCGAATCAAGCAGGGTCACGTCATGGCCAACGACTTCATTCATCACACGCTGAATCGAGCTTGCGATGAGCGGATAATGGGTACAACCCAAAATCAGCGTATCGACGTCGGTTCCGGCGAAGGCATGAAGGTATTCGCGGGCGACAGCGTTGGTGACGTCTCCCTCAAGCCAGCCTTCTTCGGCCAGCGGCACAAAGAGTGGGCAAGGAGTCGCAGTGACTCGGACACCCGGCGCTTCTAGGGCGCGGTCGTAACACTGGGAGCCGATCGTTCCCCGCGTGCCAATCACGCCGATATGACGCGAAACAGACGAAGCGATCGCGAGGTCTGCCACAGGTCGCACGACGCCGATGATGGGCATCTCTGGATAATGTTCGATCAGCGCTTCAAGCGCATAGGCTGTGGCCGTATTGCAGGCCACCACCAATGCTTTGATGCCACGGTCTCGAAGGAAATCCGTGGCATTCAGCGCGTAGCGACGAACGGTATCCGCTCCGCGATTGCCATAGGGCACGCGGGCGGTATCACCGAGGTAAAGAAGGTGTTCATCCGGCAGCGCATCCGCAAGGGCATGCATTACCGTAAGGCCACCGACTCCACTGTCGAATACGCCAATCGGTAGGTCGGATGGCATGAGGTGCTACTCGTCAGCTGCTTCAGCGTCGTCGAGTTCCTCGTCGAGTTCGGCACGAAGCTCGTCCTCAGTCGGGATCTCGCCGCGTTCACGACGATCGAGTCGTTCACGAGCCCATTCACGAAGGCTCTTCGCTTTGTCATCCAGCGATTGCCGAAGAAAATCGAGGCCGAGATACTTCTCGCCCAGGATATATGCGCGTTTACGAACAGCCGTATCAGGCAGGTCTGCTGCTTTACGCAGAAGGCCCATGCGAGTGTCGTCGTCGATGTCCTTCCAGATCTCGTCCAGAAGGTCCAACGCACCGCTTGCGACTTGGTCTCCGCCGTAACCGCGAACGGTATTGGGCTTGAGCAAGCGCTTGAGCAATTCATGAGGATCACGTCCCAGACGCGCCAGCCAAACGACAGCACGACGGCGAACGCCACCGGGAAGGAAGCGAATGCTGAGACGGTCCTGCTCTTCCGCAGTCGTCTCGATCGGGTGCTGGTATTCGCCACGCGGAAACGGAATCGCGTTCTGAACAACCAACTGGCAAACCTCGCGCTTCAGCGACTTGGTGATGCCAGGGATGCTCATCAGGTGATCGAAGATTTCGCGCCCTTGATTCCCAATCGCCTCTTTGGCGGTCAGGATCATCAAGATGAGTTCGATGCTCTCTTCACGGCTGATGTCGGCTGCCTTAAAGACGCCTTCGCATGCGGGGAAGATATACTTAGACGGCTCGATGTAGCTGTTCGTCAAACGAGGCAGCCAAATCAGGCCACGTCGCAGACCCAGATAATCGTCGCGCGTCAGAAGGGTTTCACTGCCCAACCAAGCCGAGAGCTGAAAAAGACCCGGACCCGGTTCCTGACCCTCGTCCAAATGGACGTTGATCTGCAGAACGGCGTGACAGAGTTTCTCTTTCACGCTGAGGGTGATGCCCTCTACATCCACCACCCGACGGGCAAAAAGCCCCAGGTAGTATGGGTATTGAAGGTAACGCCAAAGGCGGTCTTCGGTACCCGGACCGACCGGAAAATCGGTCCCTTCGGATAATGCGTGCGAAGCGATCTCGATGAGGCGAGGAGTTTCTTCCTCCGTCGCCGCCAGATGGCGTTTAAGAAATGTGGACGTGTCCAAAAGTTCATCCTCCTGAGGACGCCCCGACGCAATGTCGATGGCATTCCCCGGTCTGTATAGCACCTAACGATTGGTGATCCGCAAGGTATCTGTCCCCATTACCACTAAGCCGCGAGCCTTTATCACGCTGGTACAAACAATACAACAGACGGGTGTTTTTCATCGGGTTTTCCCGTATGCTCTGCCCCCGGTTAAGGACTGCCCCTTGCTGGACCCGTACTTGAAGCTCCGAGCGCATAAATGAGTGAAGAATCGCAACCTGATCGAGACCCCGACTTTGACCGGATCGTCGAAGAGCTCGCTCGGCAAGAGAAAGCCCGTCGTCGCAAGACGCTGATCACGGCCATCGTATTGGTCGTCATCGGAGCATCGTCGTTGCTGGCCGCTGTTTTCTGGCGCGACGCCATCCACGGCCCGGCGATCGACGTCGAAGCCGGGGAAGCCGAGGTCCTGGAAGAGACCAACGACCCCCAATGCCGCGCGTTCATCGCGTCCGTGACTGCAGAAGGTGTCTCGTTCAAGAATCTCTTGCCCGCGCTGCAAAATAAGCTGATTGCCGACGACCCGGTCGAGACTCAACGGCTGATGGACGAGGTCGAAGCCCTGCGCAAGCGGCTCGCCGATGCCTACGCCACGAGCGCGGATGCCAATTTGCGATACCCAGAGAGCCGACAGGAGCTCGATGATTGGTTCAAACACATCGACAAAGAGCTGGCATTGATGATTCGAATCGGTCAGGACAAATTGACGCCCGGGCAAGGGACACCGTTTCCTCGCCCCGCCAAAGAATTGCTCGATATGAGTGTGTTGGCCGGCGACGATGCCTTCGAGAATTTTAGGATATGGCATACCGCCGCGCTCCATCCTTGCGGTGAAGCTGCCGCGGACGAAAAAGGATGGACGCCATGAGATTCCTTTTCATCACGCTACTGATTTTGGGAACCTCGTGTTCTGACGACACCGTCAAACCCACGCAGTCCGAGGACACGGGAAATGGCGACGTGAACACCGAAGTCGACCTCGGCAAACCCGATGCGATCTCGTGCACACCAGACGAGTTGGTTGCCTGCGGCGAGGAAAACACACCTGCGACGCTTGTCTGTAACGTGAGCGGCGATGCCTTGGTACCGACTTCGTGTCCTTCGTCACCGCTTCAGGTGTGTCGCGAAGCCAAATGTGTCGAAGTGCAATGCCTTCCGAACACTCGCCGATGCGCCAGCGATACCCAGCCCGAAGTCTGCAACGCGGCTGGCACCGCGTTCGAACCCATCGCGGCCTGCACCGGCTCGGCGCGATGTGAGGCAGGCAACTGCCTGAACCGCTGTGAGCTCGCCGAACGCAACAACTCGTATATTGGATGTGAATACTGGGCGGTCGAACTCGAAAACCACCTTTTGGGTGGCGAAACCGACGCTCAACTTCCCTTGGACGAACGCCCTCCCTTTGCGGTCGTCTTGTCAAATCCCAGTGAAACCTACGACGCACGGGTCACGGTCTATGAAGGCGACAACGAAGTCACCACGGCGATCACGAGCCGGGAAGTCGGCACGGACAATCCTTTGCCAGGCCAAGATTTGGTCACGGTGTTTTCTGACGTGATCGGGCCAAACGGTCGGCAGCTCTTCACGATCGACGGTCCCCTCAAAGACGTCGTCTTGCCGCGCGGCTCGATGATGACCTTGCTTTTGCCCTACAGAGAACTGCCCTTCGGCGAGACCTCGTTAACGAAATCGGCATTTCGGGTCGTCACGAATCAGCCGGTGGTCGCGTATCAATTCAACCCGCTCTGCTGCAATTACAACTACACCAACGACGCCAGCCTGCTGCTGCCCACGAGCGCACTCACGCAGAACTATATGTTCATGAGCTACGCCGTGTTTGCAGGCACTCCAGATGCGCGATTGGCGCAGCCCTTCGCCAGCACCCTGACCGTGATCGGCACCAAGGCTGATACGGATGTCAGCGTGCAACTGAGGCCCTCAAAACGTGCAGGGCGTCCCTACGCTGAGATCGTCTATCCGGGCTCGGATCCGCGTATCACAGGCCCAGACGCGAACGGACGAATCAACGTTCGTCTGCAACCTCACGAAGTTTTAAATGTCGAAGGCGGTGGCGCGACACCTGTCGAAGACCTGACCGGATCAACCATCACGTCGAGCAAACCAGTCGCTGTATTTGGTGGGCATTCGTGTACGTTTATTCCGTTTTCTGCTCCCGCTTGCGACCATCTGGAATCACAACTATTTCCGATCGAAACATGGGGAACTCGCTTCATTGCAGCACCTTTAAAACTTCGCCGCGCGCCAGATGCTGAGGGCGCATCAACACGCGAAGGCACCTATTGGAAATACGTCGCCTACCAAAATGACACTGTGATCCAAACTGGAATTCCGTTGACCGTGCCCACCGCCCTTCCCCCAGCTGACGAAGGCGTTCCGCATTGCGCGAGCTTTTCGGACGATCCTGCAGGCGGCACCTTTACGTTGGATGCGGGCCAAACCTGCGAGTTCGGAACGACCGTCACCTATATTGCTGAGGCCGGAAAACCCATCATGTTAGGCGCGTTTTTGAGCGGCCAAAACAGCGTGAAAGTCGACGCTCAGTTTGGAGACCATGCCGGAGACCCGGCATTCTTCTTGGTGCCACCGGAAGAACAATTCCGAACCGAATACACGTTTTTGACGCCAGCGACCTATTTCCAGTCCTACGTCACGGTGCTGATTCGTCCTGGGTTTACGGTCTCGCTAGACGGCCAGACACTGGACATCAGCCAGCTTGATTACGAAGCTGTCGAAGGCAGAGACGTCGCGCGCGTCCATATCGAAGTCTCGGATGGACCGCATAAAATCGAAGCCCCGATCCCCTTCGGAATCGTCGTCTACGGTTATGACGACTACGTGTCGTACGCGTACACGGGCGGCCTGGATCTGGCCAAACTCAATACATTCTAAACGGTGAGCAGTGAGCAGTGAGCGGTGAGCGGTGAGCGGTGAGCGGTGAGCCGTTGTGACCGGTACGCAGGCAGCCTGCGGGGTTTCGGGTTTCAGGCAGTCGGGTTTCAGGAAGCACAACGCTGTAATAGTACGCCAGCCCCTTTGGATTCCGGTTTCAGGCAAACAGGTCTCAGAAAGCACAACGCTGTGATTGGTGCGCAGGCCCTATGGCCTGCAGTGCGACTATTGGGCCAGGCTCAGGCGAAACCGGTGCTTGGCGTTGCGACCCAAATCGACCCAAATCGACCCAAATCGACCCAAATCGACCCAAAAAAGGAGGCGGTGCCAACCTTCGCTCGCTTTCGCGTGACTCCCGCAGAATTTATGGCATAGAAAAATTGAAGACAAGTGGACTTAGGCTCAATATTGTACTTCAAAAATAAAGTTTTTAATCACATCAATATGAACCTCTCCAGTCGTCCCCCAATCAAAACTATTCAAGACTTCGTTTATACAGGTCTTCAATTTATTATCTCCACTCGACTCAACGACAATGGATTGAAGCGCTCCTAATTCAGCAACAGAAAAACGGACGGCGACTCGTCCTTGCCAATCAGTGCGCTTAATCGATCGTTCGTAGCATTTTTGTATCTGATAACGATTTTTCCAGATCACTAGAGAAAAGAAGTCCTTGCTTGTAAGCCGTGCAACTAAGCCGGATTCGGCATCGAAACCAAATCCCAGACTCAATCTCTCGGTTGGAGCCGGTGTCCCAAACCACTGCGATTGCACAACCTTTTCCACGCAGGTCCTCAACGTCTCATTCGGCATCTCGTCCCAACCTTGCTCGACAAGGTTTCCGGATGGATCCAAACGGAGCTGCAGAATGACCTGTCCACCCCAATCCTTGTCAGACTCCTGATAGCAGGCTTCAAAACGCGGCGTCATTTGATCAAATAATTGCAGAATATCTTTGATTCGAACCGCGCGCTCTTCGTCCGACATTTGGCTGGGGGTTCCCGCCTGGACCTCTACGACTTTAGGCGCCTCAACGACTGGCTCTGACGCAACCTCGGGTGCCGCAGGTGTTTTGGCCTGAACGGATGCTGGTGGCGTTGCACACCCCATCGAAAACAGCGCCAAAGCGCCAATCAAAATTAAGCCATTGCTGCTCATATCGGTTCCGGCAGATATCAGAAGGGACATCAAATTCCCCACCCAAAATACTTTCATGAAGGTCCACAAAACCGGGCCACCAAGCGGTGACCCGGTCTTTCGCGGATTAAAGTAGGTCAGCGGCCAATTCGGCCAACTCGCTTCGTTCGCCCTTAAATAGAGTGACGGTCGAGAATAATTTCTGGCCTTTAAATCGGTCGATCACGTGCGTGAGACCGTTTGATTCCGAATCGATATACGGATTGTC
>JBFFMO010000163.1:0-7537 GCA_041554035.1 Allomicrovenator sp.
TAGATCTCATACGTTCCGTCGTCAGGCTCGCCGCGCCAAATCACAGCCTCGATGCGAGGGCCTGTGGTGGCGTCACAGCGTGAGGCAATGCAGCCGTCTTTCTGGAACTGACCACCGTCAGAGCCTTCGCGATTTCGGTAGTAAATGTCCTCGCCGGCGGGATTGCGTACATGCAAGTCAGCGTCGGTTAGCCCTTCCCAAATCATCGAGATGCGCAACTCGCCTTGTTCGACGCAGGTGCCGCCTTCGCAGCCAAGCCCGGTCACACATTGCCGTGTGGATTGGCAGGAGTCACCCATTGCCACGTCGCCACGACGTGCCGTTGGGCTGGTTGAGTCGGCGTTTGTGTTGGAGCTGGGTAGGAATGCTTGAGGATCCGACACGGAGGTCAAATTCCCTGTAGGCGTGGGGTTATCAGGATTGGAGCTGTTTGGATCGTTCGGATTGGACAGAATTCCGGGATCGTCATCACAGCCGGCACCGGCTGTGAACATTCCCGAGAGCAGTACCAGGGCAAGGAGGCTTAGACGACTCATGAACATCTCCTTAGATTAAAATCGGACTTCTTTAACGATCAACTCATCAGCTGCTGCGTACTTCGAGCTTAAAGTCTGCCCGAGTGTCTTAACGACTGCGATAACAAAACAAGCCACCAAGATCAGAAGTACGAGGTACTCAGTCGCCGTCGCGCCGCTTTCGTCGTTATGGAAAGTCTCGAGAGTTGCGAAGATTGATTTGATGTTCATGGTGTCGCTCGCTTGATGAGTTGCCCTTACGGACATTCTATAGAGCACACTTCGTGCCACATTGTCCTACATACACACACCCCCATTTTTTCAAGTACTTAACGATTTGCGATCGTTTGGGACCCGAAAACCACAGTGTGCCAAAATGGCGCATACGGGGTCTCTTGTGCGGGGTTCAGGGTTTTCCTAGACCCCATTCGGCTCGCATTTACGGCGCATTCCGCACACGGTAGATCTACTTGCCTAAAGAACAGACCTAGGACAGCCATGACCTCGACGGACCGATTTCGCCAAATTTCGAAAGCCCCCACTCGCCCAGTCGAGGAGTCGCCGTCTTCCGAATTCGATGTCGCGAACCTGTATGGCGGACCCGCGGGGGGAATCTCGGGAGCGCCGCAAGACCAGGTCCCACTGGATGAAAAATTACGGCAGGCCTACTTCTGGATCACCAACCACGCCATCATCAGCCCCTTCTATGACATCGAGTATGAAGACGGCCCTTCCCAGACCTTCGAGTTTGGCGATTCGAAGGTGAAGGTCACGCTGCCCAGTGACCAGAGCTATTCAAGTTACGTGTTGTTGCCTCTTTTGAACCTCGCGGTTCGAAGACGCTGCCTGCTGATTGGCGGGCCTGGTCGCGGCAAGACCGTGATTGCGACGCTCATGGGATTGATGTCGGGTTACACGCTCGGCGAGATGAAGAGGTCGATTCAGCATGGGCAGCCACAAATGACGATTTCCGATCTGCTTGGAAATCCCCTGCCCTCGTCGTTGGTGAATGCGACCTCGATGGATGAGGTCACGATTTCGTGGCGTCGCTGGTTGGGCATGCGCGTCAAAATCATCGATGAATACAACCGCATTCCGACTCGGACCCAGTCGGCGCTGCTGACGGTGATGTCGGATAATTACGCCGAAATTTACGACCAGGTTTTCGAATGCCCCGAGGCCGCGTGGTACCTCACGGCCAACGATGATGCGGGTGGAGGCACTTATCAAGTGGTCGAGGCCTTGCGCGACCGCATCGACGTTGTGGTCAAAGCCCTTCATTTCAACACCCGCTTTTTGAACGAACTTCTTTTGCGGATCGAGGCCGGTATCAAGCCCGAGGATATTGTTCCTCCGGAGGTGATTTTCACCGAGGAAGAGCTCGATCGTATTGAACGTGAAATCCGCGCGGTCGTGATTCCCACGGCGATTCGACGCCGCTTGGAGTTCTTCGCGAGCCATTTCGAGTTTTTTGAACCGGGCGCGAGACAGCTTGAGTACATGACCAAAGACACGGTCAAAATCGCGAGTGTGGATTTTGAGTCCTTGGCGGCTCAGGAGTCGGGCAAAGACGGTCTGGCCGATCTGGGATCACAGACTTTCAACGGCATGAGCGTTCGCGCCCTGATGACGGCGCTGATGTTCGTGAAGGCGATGGCGTATTTCCGCGGCTCCAACGAGGTCTCGTTTGAAGACGTCCGGCAGATGCTGCCCTTTGTTCTTCACGATAAGCTCGCACAGAACCGCAATTCCCCGGTTTTCAGGCGTTCCGAAAACCAATCGTTACGGTCCGACCATGTGAGCTGGATTCGCGGACTCTTTGATGCATCCTGCAAAGAATACGACCGACTCGATCGCGATAAAGACGACGTCGTGGCCCGATTCGAAGCCGAATTTGAGGCGGGCCTTGAAGGCCTGCCCGAGGCCGATGTGCGACAACGACTTGTTGCGATCGAACGGACCCTGCGAGAATGGGCCAAGGGGCGGAAGCTCTATGGACACCTTTACGACGATATCCTGACGTTGAAATACCTGCATCAGCGCTACAACAACTACCTTCGGTGGCTTCGATGGAAGACCTGAGTGCCATGTCCCGCGAGCTCGCGGCCAACCGAGAGGTCTTCAACGCGATGTTCAAGGCGCGAAAAGGACTGAATCGTTCGCTTCAAGCCGACGATTTCTACGAAGTGCTCAGCGATGTGGTGGCGCCAGTGGTCGAGGCAGTGGACGCCCAAAACATCGATGTCGCCTCGACCGTTCGCACCCTTTTTAGCGTCGCATTAACCCTCACTCAACGTTCGTTGCTGGGCCCAAAATCGCGCCATGAATTCGTAGCGCGCGTCTGGCAGGACCTGCTTACTCAAATCCCTGACCTGGTGGCTGAGCACACTCAGGATGTCGCGATCGCGTTGTCGAATGCCGCTTATAATTTGGGGCTTCGGACCGATGACATCCAAGAGCGATGGCTTCAGACGATGCTCGAGGTCGCCCAGGAAAAGCCGGACCTTGCATCGTTTTTGGACGCGGGGATCGTGGCCGCCTGGAGTGCCGGCATGGCGCATTGGAGAAAACCCGCCTTAGAGGCATGGGGTCGACTCGACCCGGGCTTGGCCAAGACCACGCTGTGTCTTCACAAAGATGATTCGACCCCCATTGAAGTCTTGCGCCAGCAACTGGCGCACGTTCTTCAAAGACCGGCCGGCACCGAAGACCCCTCACTTCAGATCGTGTATCGAAGAGGTGGATTTCGAGGTTTTAGAGGTCCGTTTCTGGCTCCGCCCAAAGTCTACGCGAGCGATGACCGGCTCTTTGCGGTGGATTCAACCGGGCATCACGCGATCTTCGCTGACGCGTTTGGCGCCCTCATCGAGCGAACGGCAGAGTCGACTCCGTCAATAGGCGCGTCGCCATTTACGTATGCGCCCGACGGCAGCATCACTGCCTTCGGCGTGACTCGCCACTTCCCCATGTTGGCCAAGGCTTCCTCGGTGGCCTCCAATCAAGACTTCATGGCTGTGGCTCTGCCGCATTCCCACCATGTGTGGATCATCGCCTGGTCGTCTTGACTATGGTTCCAACTCCAACTAACTATCATCGGTAGTAATTGTGATTGGACGTGCCATGTTTCATTTTTCAATACGACCGGATGCCACTGGATTGCGTGCGGCCCTCTTCGACCTTGAGGCCGACATCATGGAAGTGGTGTGGGGCAGAGGATGGGATGAGTTCGCCGTTTCCGACGTTCACGATGTGCTGTCGGGCGAACGCAATATCGCCTACACGACGGTGATGACCACGGTGACCCGTCTTCACGACAAAGAGTTGCTGGTTCGCAAACGCGATGGCCGCCGTTACCTCTATTCGGCTCGCCTTTCACGCGACGAATTCTTGCGCGCCATGACCCGAGAAGTGTTTGACCGCCTGCCTGAGGTCTCGCGCGATGAGGCCGTTTCTTATCTGGTTGAACGCCTTGAAGAGGCCGACCTTGAGACCCTCGATCGGCTGGAAGCATTGATTCTGCGCCGAAAGCAGGCGCTCAAATGACCGAATTGATCTACCCCATAAGCGCGGCGTTACTGCTCTACCTTGTGGCGATCCCGACGCTCACACTCGGCGCGCGAGGGCTCCTTCGACGCTGGGAAAAGGCGGACGATGGCATTCAAGGCTGGGGATCGGCATGGGTTTGGACTCTGATTGTGGCTCCGAGCCTGCTGCCGTTGCTCTGGTGGACCTTCGACGCGTTTCATCAAATCGGCGGCCATCATACGCTTGATGCGTGCCTGACTCCTCATGCTGACGGCGGTTGCGCCGAGTCCTTCATTTTTGCGATTCTGGTGCTCATGCCAGCGATGATTCATCTGATTCGCACCCGGATTCATCTGCCTAAAGGGACACGCTGGGTGGCGATCGATGATCGTGTGAAAGACCTGCGTGTCTTTTTGGTCGACGACTGTTCCGACCCGATCTCAACCCGAGGTTTTTTTAACCCCTGGATCGGGCTTCGACCCGACGCTCTGGAAATCCTGGGACACGAAGAACTTGTGATGGCGCTTCTTCACGAAGGCGAACATATCCGAGGGCTCGATCCGCTGCGCCGATGGCTGGCAGGACTCGCTCTGGCATTGAACCCGACCGCCGCGCTTTTACGTCCATATTTTTCGAAATGGGAACTCGGCAGAGAAGCCACGTGCGACCTGCAAGCGGCGACCAAAGGTGACCGTTTTGCCCTGGCACACGCCCTGGTTCGAGTCGCACGGTTGAACCTCATGCCGCCTTCTCACGTGGCGAATCTGGTGGGGCGACCCACGTCTTTGACCCTCCGGGTTTCAATCTTAGTCCACGATGCTCTTCCGGAACTTCAGCACTCAAACCATGTGGTTTCGTTTGCCATCCTGGCCGCCAACGCCATGGCCATTCAGCTTCTGGTGCACTTCGGCATGCATGAACTGCATCTATTATCTGAACACTTTTTTTTCATGATTTTTAACTGATTTTTTTTACGAGAAACTACTATGCATCATCGTAGTTGGATCGTCATGACATCCATATTCCTTTGGACGCCCAGCGTTTTAGCTCAAGGGCTCACGCTCGACGACGTCCTGAACGCCGTCGCCAACGACGCGACCACAAACCAGGCGCGAAGCGCCTCGATTCAAGCGGAGACTTATTCGGCCCAAGCCGAAGGGCGATGGGATGGCCCGACCCTGCGCACCGGTCTGGAACGGGTCGTAGATGAGTCGGAATGGTCGGTGAGTCTGGCGCAGGCCATCGAGTTATCAGGCAAGACCGGACGGCGACAAAAGGCCGCGGTTGCGCGCGCCAAAGCTCATGAATCCAGCGTCGAAGTGGAGAGCCTCGACCAAAAACTAGAGGCCGTCGAGGCCTTCTACGAGGCCATTCATCATCATGAGAGAATGGCGCTGATTTCGGCGCGAGCTTTGAAGCTCACGAATGCGGTTTCCACCATTCAGGGCCGCGTCGATGCCGGAGACGCCTCAACATTCGAACTGGAGTGGATTCAACGCGAACTTCGCAACACCGAGCTGGATCTGGGTGAAGCCAAGGCCGCATTGGAACTGGCGCTGGGTGAACTTGTTGCCATCGTCCCGGTCGACGCTTCCGCAGGAGTCGACGGAGACCTGAATGCCGCATGCTCCGTCGCCGAGGGCAAAAACGCCGAAGCCCGCGTGTTTGAGGGGCGTATCGAAGCGGAACGAACAGATATCGAAGTCACGCAAAGCGCATGGATTCCTGGCTTGGAAGTCGAGGCCGGTTGGAAGGCCATTTCGTCGACCGAATTCGAGCAAGGTTTCATCGTGGGCCTTGGTCTTTCGTTGCCCTTATGGAGCGCACCAAAATCCGCAATCGACGCCGCCGAAGCCCGAATCGTGGCCACGCAGGCGGAGCTCAAGCTGGTCGAACGCACGCGAGACCAGCGCCTGAACTCCACAAAAGAACTCTGCGAAAAGTGGCTCAAGATCGGCACCGAGCGTGAAAAGGCCGTGAGACTAACTCAACAATTAAGCGACAGGGCGAGCGCCGGATATGCCGCTGGAGAGCTCACGCTTATCGAATGGCTGAATGCCGAGGAAGGCGTCTTGAACGACCAAATGGCTGAACTCGAATCGAAATATCAGGCGAAACGCCTTGAGAACCTCATGCACCGACTCTCGGGAGGCTGGCAATGACACGTCTATCCACAACTTTGCTGGTCCTTCTGCTGGCCGTCGGCTGTACGTCCACCAAAGCTGAACAGACCGACGAACACTCCGAAACTGGCGAACACACTGACGAACATGGCCATGACGAAGGCGTGAATTGGACTCATATGAGCCGTGCATCGCAGGTCTTGGTGAAATGGGCGGAACTCAAGCCTGGAGTCGAGTCTGAGATCCACGTCTCGGTGACTCGTGTCGGCGATTGGAAGCCTGTCGAGGGCAGCGTTGAAATCGTTATCGAGGTCGGCGGGCAGACGGTAAAGGCCAACGCTTCGCCCGAGAAACCGGGTGTGTATTCGGCCAAGGTCAAAGCCCCAAGCGCTGGCGCTGGCACGCTGATTATCAATATCTCAGGACCCGACCTAACCGACACTCATCGCGCACGCCTTGATATTGGCGGCCATGATGCCCCCGTTGCCATCGAGGCTGGCGCTCATGGTCATGGGCACGACCATCCTGAGCCGAAACACGACCACGCCGAGAAACCGCACGATCACGCCGAGGGCGGACACGACGATGCCAAAGCACCAGACGACCACGCCGAAGGCGGACACGACCACGCCGAAGGCGGACACGACCACGCCGAAGGCGGACACGACCACGCCGCAGGAATTCCATTCTCGCTGGACCAACAATGGTCGATGGAGTTCCTCCTGCGCCCCGTCGTCCGCCGGACCGTTCGGCCATCATTCGAAGCCTATGGGACGTTGCGCCCGCGAATGGGCGGAGAAGGCGTCGTCCACGCAGCGACTTCCGGACGAGTTTTTGCCGAGGCCATGCCCCAACTCGGCGCACGCGTCGAAAAAGGCCAAACGCTCGCCTGGCTCGCCCCGTCACTCAGCGATCAGGGCGATTACGCGACGTTAGATTTTGCTGTTTCAGACGCGAAAGTTCGGGTTCGACAGGCGGAAGCCGAAGTAAAAAGACTGGAAGGGCTGGTCAAGGATGGCGTGATTCCATCCAAACGACTTACCGATGCCCAATTCACCTTGGAGCAGGCCCGCGCATCCCGTACGGCGGCCGACCAGCGATCACGGCAAGCCCGTGGCATCGCAAAGTCGACCGGGAAATCTGCGGGTTCGATCCCCCTTGTCGCGCCTATCTCAGGCGTGATTGTAGGCATCGATGTGCCGGCTGGGCTCTTTGTGGAATCAGGACAAGCGCTCTTCCGCATCATCGACCCCGACCCCATCTGGCTTGAGGTCCAAGTCCCCGAGGCCCACGTCGCAAGACTTGGTAAGGTCTCGGGCGTTTGGTTCAGCGTCGAAGGCTTCGACAACGCGTTTACGAACAACGATCCACACA
>JBFFMO010000164.1:0-7493 GCA_041554035.1 Allomicrovenator sp.
AATCCTTGTGTCACGGCGCCAGCGGGAACCTGCGCTGGGACAGTAGCCAGTGCCTACACAGCGCCTGGTGTCTGCGATGAAGTCGCTGATTCATGCACCTACCCGCCCGCGACCACCGATTGCGCTTTGACGGGCAAATTGTGTGCGAATGGACTGTGTGTGACGGACTTGTGTGCAAACGTCGCATGCCTACAGCCGGCAGACGTTTGCGACAATAATATGGCCAAGGTCTACAGCGGTGCCGGCATGTGCATGCCCGCAAACGGCATGTGTGATTTTTCGGGAGTTGAAGTGGTCACCGATTGTGGAGCCGACACCTGCATCAACGCTGCATGCGTCGATGTCAGCGCCAACGCGGGCGATTTGACGATCACCGAGATCATGGCGAACCCCGAAGCCGTGGCAGACACCGCCGGAGAGTGGTTCGAAATCATCAACAACACCGCGCGTTCCATCAACGTCGACGGGCTGGTCTTAGAGAGTATGGGCGACACCGCTTACACGTTCGCGATCGGAACGCCTGAGTTGATTGCTCCCGGAGCTCGCTACGTGTTTGGCATCAACGACGACAGCCTGACCAATGGTGGAGTCACCGTGGATCAGCAATACGTTGGCATCGTGTTGATGGAGGCTGCGGATTCACTCACATTGAAGAGCGGCGCGACGGTGATCGACACGGTGACCTGGGATGCGACCTTCCCGATGACACCAGGCAAGTCGATGACCTTTGGCAATCAGTACAACCCTGCGGTTGATGATAACCTGCTCGCCGCATCATGGTGCGATGGCATCACCGCGCTGGGCACCGACTTTGGTACGCCGGGAGCTGCCAACGACACCTGCCCCTGATCAGCGCTGTATTAGACATTGTTGGGTGTTCAGTCGACAGTAGTTTCCAGCGAATTCATTGATGCAACATGAGCGGCCCGTGGAACAGGTGCCGCAATTCAAGTTGCGGAACACACCACAACTGTCGGTCGCAGAAGCAAAGCCGCAAGAGCTGTTCTCGATCGCGCAAAGCTCAGCGTCGCTTTCAGCTGCGCACACACACGTCACGCCGTTACCCGTGTAGCCTGGATCGCATTTGCAGGTGAAACCGCCGATGTTATTCAAACAACGGGCGTGCACGTCACAATTATCGGTGTTTGCCAGACACTCGTTGACATCGCTACAGGTGACGCCGTTACCTGTGAAGCCCGAGTTGCACGCACAGGTGAAGCCTCCCGACGTGTTGACACAGCTGGCGTTCGCATCACAATTATCGGTATTCGCCAGACATTCATCCACGTCGCTGCACGAAGTTCCAGTTCCCGAGAATCCCGCATTGCAGGCGCACGTAAAACTACCCGTCGTATTCGTGCACGTGGCGTTGTTATGACAGTTGTCGGTATTCGCGGTGCATTCGTTGATATCGGAACAGGTCGGCCCAGAGTAGCCCTGGTTGCAGGTGCATGTGTACGACCCGATGGTGTTCGCACATGTCGCCGTGGCACCGCAGATTCCGGGAGTCACGACACATTCGTTGATATCGGAGCAGGTGGTTCCGCTGCCCGAATAACCGGCATTACAAGCACAGGTGAACGACCCCTGCGTATCCGTACAGGTCGCGTTGTTCGCGCAGTTATCGGTGTTCGCCGCACATTCGTCGACGTTGGTGCATGTCGTGCCAGAACCCGTATAGCCTGCGTTACAGGTGCAGGTTTGATTCGCACACGAGGCGTTCGAGGAGCAGGCGGGTGAACAGACGTTGTTGTCGTTGCAGGTCACACCGTCACCGGTGAAGCCACCGTTGCAAGCGCAGGTGAAGCCGCCTTGTGTGTTGGTGCACATCGCATTGGGCGAACAATTATCGGTGTTCGCCGCGCATTCGTCCGTGTCGGCGCAGGTCAATCCGGTGCCCGAATAGCCCTGGTTACACGAGCAGTTGAAGCCGCCCATCGTGTTGGTGCAGGTGGCGTTGGCTGCGCAATTATCCGCGTTGGTCGCACATTCGTCGATGTCGGCACAGGTAAGCCCATTTCCGGCAAAGCCACTTCCACACGCACAGGCAAACGAACCAGGTGTGTTCACACAAATGGCTTCAGACGCGCAATTATCAGTGTTGGTTGCGCATTCATCCACATCGCTGCACGTATCACCCGTGCCTGAAAATCCCGGATTGCAGGCGCACGAAAAGCTCCCAGATGTGTTGGTACACGTGGCATTGGCAGAACAATTATCTGTATTGGCCACACATTCATCGATGTCGTTGCAGGTGGTGCCGTTGCCAGTGAAACCCGGCAAACACGCGCAATCGTAGCCTCCGATCGTATTCGTGCAGGTTGCGTTGGGTGAGCACATGTCTGTGTTCGCCACACATTCATCAGTGTCGTCGCAAGTGACGCCATCGCCGGTAAAACCCGTATTGCAGGTGCATGAAGAGTTCGTACATGAACCCGCTGCGGAGCATGCTGGCGCACAAACCGAGCCATCACTGCACGTCACTCCGTCGCCCATGAAATCGGGAAGACAGGCGCAGGTGAATCCGCCGGGTGTATTGGTACACGTCGCCCGCGTGGAGCAGTTATCGAGGCCATCCTCGCACTCATCAACATCTGCGCACGTCACGCCGTCGCCGGTAAAACCGTCTGGGCATGTGCACAAAAAAGAACCGGGAGTGTTGGTGCAGGTGGCTTCGGCCGCACAATTATCGGCGCCCGTCGCACACTCATCGACATCGGCACACGCAGCGCCTCCACAAATCAGGGTTCGGACCTGCCCACACGCGTCTGTTTCGCTCAGCGGCCCGCAGGCCACGGAATTTTGTTCACAGAAATCCGCATCCGTTTGCGTTGTGCAGGCGCAAACGTTGGGCGTGCCGCCGCCTGCACAGATGGCAGGGTCAGAACACGTTCCACAATCGATCGTTCGCGACGCGCCGCAATTATCGTCCGCGGTCACGGCTCCACATGTCAGCACCAAACGTGCACAAAATTCGACGTCGGTTTCAGCAACACAAGCGTTCGTGTCAGTTCCAGCGTCGGACACATCCTGCGCAGCGTCGCTTTGTTTGATTGGGTCGAATGCATCAGCAGCCAGACAGAGTCCGGCACTGCCAAAAGCACCACCCGCCTGAGCGCAACGCTGGCCTTCAGCACAGTCGCCATCCGACGTGCATTCTGACTCCGCACAACCCGAGACCACCCCAAGACCGGCGAGCAACGACAACAAAAAGAAAAATCTCACCATGTGATTGCCGCCTCGACACCGTCTGTTTTGATTCGAATGGCCAACGAAGACTCGTCGGTTCGCGATAACCACCAGGTCGCCAGGCCGCCCACCACCAACGCCCCACCCACAGAGACCAGAAGCACGGGACGAACGGCAAAAGCATCGCCTTCGGATTCCAGTTCTTCAAAACGACTCTGATTGCCGGCCGCGACGGCCGCTTTCATGTCGTCGAGTCTGGCCGAAGTGGTGGTCATGTCGTCGATGATGCCTACGCCAATCAGCCCCACTCCCACGCCCGCAGCCGCAAGGCCAATCACATCCCAGGGCATGGGATCTGCAACCTCAACAGCCACGACTTGGGGTTCGGGTTCCAGGCTCACGACGACTTCGGTCAACCGACCTTCCTCAACGAGGGCGAGGTTTTCAAACGTGAGGAATCCTGGCGCCTGAGCGCTCACCTGATATTCGCCCACGTTCACGGAAGTCGTCGTTCCACAAACTTGTGCGGCCCCGTTAACCAAGACCTCCACGCCGCTATCACACACGACCTGCAACTCGCCGGTGCCCACGCATTGCTCCAGATCTTTTTGCCGAGCCTCAAGCTCAGACATCGTTCCGGGATCCAGATCTTGCGATTCCACAGCTTCCAAAATGCCGCGGGCCGCCGCGCATTGGCTAAGCTTCAGGTGTGCCAGAGCGATCTGAATCCGCAGGCGCGGATGATCCACGATCTCGGAGGCCCGGGTGAACGACTTGATCGCGTCCTCGAATCGCCCCGAATCAAAAGCTGTGGTCGCGAGCTTGAGCTGCAGTTCAAACTCCCGAAGTTCGGTTTTTGACTGCGCCTGAAGGCTCGGTGCAACCAAGAAGATCGCGAGTATGAGGGTGGCTCGTTTCATTTAAGGTATGCATCCAGCAGGTTATTGACTTCGTTCGACTTATCTTCTTCTTTTGGCTGCTTTGCAGAGGCACTTGGCTTAGCCTTAACAGGCTTTTTAGCCACGGAAGCCGGAGCCGGCGCAGGTTTCTCGACCACCTTTGAATCCACTGCCTTGATTTCTTCGACGGGTTCGACCGCTACCGCTTCGATGGGTTCGACGATTTCGACGGGTTTAGCGGGTTCGACGGGTTCGACCACTTCGGCGGGTTTAGCGACTTCGGGTTCAGCGGCCAGCACGGTATCGACGGCCACCGGCTGAGCGAGAATATCCTCAGCCACAGGTGGAATCACAGGCTGGGAATCGCCTTGGAGAAAAACCACAAAACCACCGAGAGCCAGCGCGATAACCGCAACCGCGACGACCACCCAGACGGGAACTCCAGCTGGCTTTGCTGGCACCGCAACAGGGACCTGTGTGACGTTCAGCAGCGAATTCGTGTCCAGCATGAATTCGGTCTTGGTTTCCGAGAGGTTGGGCGAAGACGTCGCAGAATCCACAGCAGCCTGCATAAGCTTTGGAGAACTCATGTCCGGCAGACTCGCCAGCATGGCCCCGATGGATTCATTGACCTCTTGCACACTCAGCGTGAACTCAGGCGTTGAATTCTGCGCCTGAAGCGCTGTGAGCATTTCATCGGCATCGGCAAAACGCTGGGTTGGATCTTTTTGAACCGCACGAAGCAGAATTTGGCCAAGGCCCGTCTCGGCCAGACGGGGCGGCAAGATCAGCGGCATTTGAAGATGTTTGATCATCGCCTGACCCGCCGTCGGCGCTTCGACCACGCGCTGCCCCAGAAGCATCTCGGCAAAAATCAATCCGATGGCGTAAATGTCGGCAGGTTTGCCGCCGTCGCCGTGAACACACGACTCCGGGGACAGATAACCGGGGGTTCCCGTGATGCTGCCTACCGAAGTGAGCTGTTGTTGTGCAGATTGAAGACTTTTAGCGATCCCGAAATCCAAGATTTTCGGAACGTCGCGTCCGCGGCGGTCCGTCGTCATGTAAATGTTACCGGGTTTCAAGTCCCGATGAATCACTTCCGCGCTGTGCGCCTCGGCCAGCCCGTCGAGAACCTGTTCGGCAATAGCCAGAACTCGGGTCGTCGATTGCGGGCCCTCGCGCACGGTCATGGTCTTGAGTTCTTCGCCCTCAAGATACTCCATCACCAGGTACATGTAGCCCGATTCAGACTCACCGAAATCAAAAATCCTGACGATATTTGTGTGGTTCAGCTCTTTACTGATGCTGACTTCACGTTGAAATCGCTTCCATAACGTGTCGTCGCCTGCCAAATGAGCATGAAGGAACTTGATGGCCACCAGGCGATCGAGCTGCAGATGCGTGGCCGACATCACGACACCCATACCGCCCCGGGCAATCACGGATTCCAGTCGGTATCGCCCGTCCAAAACCTCACCCACACTGGGCAGGACTCCACCGTCATAGGTTCTGAGGGAATCTGACTTCAAACTTCACCAACTTCTGGACTGCGTGTCGCGAGATCGCAGCTGTCGCTGTGCCACTTAAGAATGAAGAATTCGCGCTCTCCTTCCGGCCACTTCGATCTCTGTCCCAACGGTACACCGATTTCGCAGCAACTTCCACAATATCGCCGCGTCATAAGCCTCCACCGTGTCTGGAATATGGTCGAGCAGAGCGCGCGAACACAACACGATCAGTCTTTCTTTAGTGCGCGAAAATGCCACGTTGGACCGATTCAAATCCAAAATGAACGACTCATTTTGCGTGATGGCAACGGGGTCGGAGACGGTCGCCGAAAACAAGATTGTCGGACATTCCCCGCCCTGCAATCGCTCGATCGTATCCACCATCGCAATCTCACGACTCCACGGCTTGAGGGCGTCTTTAAGCAAAGCACGTTGGGCCCGATGGGGCGTCATCACCGCAACCGACGCATCGGGCAAACTTGGGGACGACTCCATCACAGCCCGCGCGAGCTCCACTTCAAACCTGTTGGAGTTTCGTGAGCCCACCTCGTCGTGAAGTATCAGAAATAGACTTCCGCCCTTCCAGATATCCTCGAGCTTGGAAACACTTGCGCTTGAGCTTGGCACCGCTCCCTCTGGCGCCTTCAAGACGATGCCATCCTGTGTGTACACCGGCTGGATCAACGCCCGGATTTCGTCCGGAAGTCGGTAGGTGACCTCAAGGCCGTCGCGAACCAAGCGCTCAAGGTTTCTGGGCATCGCAGAAATCCGGGTTCCCAGCGCATCGATGGCGGCAAACGCCGAAACATGAGGCTGGTACAACACTGTGGGTGGCCGGTCCTCACGAGCCCAATCATGGGCCACAATCGGCGACAACTGACGATGGTCGCCGGCGAGCATGATTTGCCCGTCGGGATGAACATGGGATGCGAGGGCCAGGAAATGAGCAAAGGGCATCATGCTCGCCTCGTCCACCACCAGGAGCGAGGTCAGAAGCCCGGTTCCGCGCGACTCGTCAAGCCCTGCCCCAATTCCTGAAGCGAATTTCAAGACGCCGCCGGTCGTCCCCCCAATGACCGCGATCGCCCCGGTGCGCGCCATCTGGTTGAATCGGTCTTTGAGGGCGTTTTCGTCGGTTCTTCGCGTCGAAATGCTCGAAACAAGGCCATCTGACTTGGTTTCGCCGCTGATCTTAAAGAACTCCACACGGCGTCCGGCGCGTTCGAATTCGCTCCTCAACTCAGGCCAATCGGCCAGGGTTTGCGCGGTCTTCGCCATCAGCGTGTCCACGGCTGTATGCGTGTTTGCCGAGACCAAAATCACACCGGTGGTCTTGCCTTCCAAGATCCTCATCAGCAGCGCTGATGCGGTCAACGTCGTCTTGCCTGTGCCTGGAGGTCCCTGCACCAATTGGATCCGCGTATTGAGCCCTCGACACACGATGTCCACGCGGCGTTCGGCCATGCGGCCCTTCAACAGACGCTGCACCCGTGTCAGCTCGATCGGGGCCTTGGCGGGAACCAGAGGTTGTGATGGGTCGAACCACTCGATGACATGCGCACCCTGTGGGATCAACCGACGCCCGGGACCGCTGGTCAGTCGTTCTTCGACACGTCGACTCACGAAATCAGCCACCGAAGCATCCATCGTCGCCCGCGACCATGGCGGATATTTCGGCGAAAAATTCCAGCTGCGAGGCATGTACGTGTCTTCATCATTCGAACGAATGATGTCCACCGCGAGGCGACCGCTTTCCCAGTCGATGTCGGATATAATGCACGTTCGCCCAAAGGAAAGAGCCTGCATTGATAGGCCCGAATGTGGATCATGGACCTCATTCAATCGGATGAACGCGCCCGTCTCGAGCCCACACTTCGAACGCAACGAAGACAGG
>JBFFMO010000165.1:0-7493 GCA_041554035.1 Allomicrovenator sp.
AGTCCCATCTGAACAAAACGCGAATCACCAATAACGATGCACTGAAGTCGCAGAAGCTCGTCGGTATCAAGCGGGTGTTTTCCTGCCTCACCAATGGCCTGTCCCCATCGTTGAATTCGATTGTGTGGAGGGGTTTCTCCCTCAATCACGTAGCTAGATTTGGAATCTTTCAGAAGCAAGAAGGCGGCTGTTCGAGCCAGAATATCGCGTGAAATTTTTCCGGCGACTTCGTTGGCTTGCTGGCTCAATTTTGCGGCCACAAACGTCTCTAAAACATTTGTTCTCCACACCATGGGACAAAAAAGCCGAGTCCCTGGCAGGTTATTTCGAACCCGATGACGAGAAGAAGTTGTCCCCTTGATGGCCCACTGCAATTTGGAGTCGACAATCTGTGCGTATGGGCCCGATGCAGCTGCTGAAGGCAGGTCGAGCTGGATGTCCAAGAGCCACTCGTAAAGAAACCAAATACGCCGCGCATAAGCGCTGGTCGGGGACGCTTCGACGAGGGCGATAATGTCGGAGGGCGATACGGCTTGAAAGAGGCGCTTTAATACGATGAGGTTCAGGCCTTCGTACTTGAGCGCAAAAACTAAATGCCCTTCAAGAGAAGCTGCGGGTTCGTGTCGTGGAGTGTATAGACGCCAACCACCAGCAGAGTAGGTTTTATGGCGAGGACCAATGGCGCTGAGCCGATGCGGCAGCGGAACTTCGAGGTCGTAGGCGTCAATCAGCGCTGCATAACCGACCGGCAACGCGAGTTCCGGTAGTCTGCTTTGCTGATAAATACTAAGTGGAGCCGGAAAAGGTTTCACCGTCGGTTCTGCGTGAAAAACATATAATCCTCATGATTTTTCATATAAAAACATGAACTTGCGTGAAAAACAAACATTGGTCATGATTTTTTACATAAAAAGTCCGTGAAACGTGAAAAACACACACGAACTATGAATTCTGGTACCAAAACAAGCAGATCAACGAAAAACGAGCACGAGACGAGCGCAAGATGGCACGACTAAAATTCAACGAATCCGCAGAACGTGAACGCACTGTCGCAAGCGTGCTGCTCAAAGTCATGGAAGACGTTTCGCCCTGCCCTGTGCTGGTGATCGACGACCTTGACGGGCATCTCGAGGATGGCCTGAAGGCAACTGGTTTTGCTGTCACGCGCTGGTGCCGATGGAAAGTTGGCGAACGGTCGGCCAGCGCTTGGCCGGCGCACCCGGAGGTGCCGTTTGGGCTGGTGTTGATGCGACTGCCACGCATCAAAGACGCGTTTGAAATGGCGCTACACGCCGCCGCGTCGGTGATGGCACCCGATGGCGTGCTCTATGTCGCGGGAGCCAACGACGAGGGCATCAAGTCCTCTACAACGCTTATCAGCACCGTCTTTGCCGATGCGCAGACGGTCGACACCCGTAAACATTGCCGTGTGGTCGCAGCTCGCAAACCGATGACCGATGATTTACGGCCGAAGTTGCGCAAATGGGAGCGGGACATGGACGGTTGGATGTCCTATCCCGGCGTCTTTGCGAAAGGAAACATCGATGACGCCACGGCGTTGCTGATCGAAACCTTGCCCGAAAAGATGACAGGGCAAGTTCTGGACTTTGCCTGCGGCGGCGGCGTGATCGCACACGCGGCGCTTCGGCGCGGTGCTACGATCACGATGTTGGATGCCGACGCCATCGCCCTTGAGGCGGCAAAACAAAACGTCGATCCGGCCACGGCGATTTTGAGCGACGGATTTCGAGAAATCAGCGGGAAGTTCGACCTGATTTTGAGTAATCCGCCGATCCATCGCGGGTCAAAAGAAGACTACACCGTACTTCGCGACCTTTTGGAAAAGGCACCGGACTACTTGGCCAAAAATGGTCACTTACTTTTTGTAGTACAGCGAACAGTGCCGCTTAAGGACATGGGTGCTCGGTTCGCCAAGATCGAAGAGGTCGCCGGAAACACCCGATTTAAGGTGCTTAAATGCAGCTTAAAATCCGACTGAAAGTCCTGCTTCGACTCCCCAGAATTTGACCCACTCTTCAAAGCGCGCGCCATCAGGGTCGATGCCGCTGTTAATGTAGGGTTCCGTCCAATTTGTCGTATCGAAATATTGCATGCCGGCGTTGAGCCGAATCAGGGCGCTCAGTGCATCGTAAATTTGGGTTCGGATTTGAAGCGAAGTGCCCATCAACGGGTCGAAATTGGCGTATTCGGTCCAACCGTTACCAGCCCTGATAATCCCCAAAACCTCGGTATTTCCCAAGTCGAGCGTCATCCCGATATGCGCATCCACGTTGACCGAGGTCAACGTCATCCGTTTGCCGAAATAGGGACCAAACCAGACGTATTCCATGCCAAGTCCAGTCCCCAACTTCAGGTTATCTGCACGAAAAAAATTATAACGGACGCGCCCTTCCATGAGCACCATGCGGCCGGGATCTTCCTTGCCATTAAGACCTTCGAAAAGAAGCAGTCCGTCGCCGCCAGCCAGAAAATTAATGAGCGAAGCGACTCCATCCACAATCACGATGGGCATCATCGAGTCGACTTGAAGGTCGATGTAGGTGTCCTGAAAGGAAAACCCCAGATTCGGATAATAGAACGGGTTAAAGTCCGCGCTCCCGTCCACACCCTGGTACTGAAAAGTAAGGTGGACTTCGGCCTTCAAATCCTCAGCGGAGGCTTGCGGGCTCATCAAGAGCGCAATCGCCACCACCAGGATATTCAGAAACTTTTGAGCCATTCGAGCTCCGCGCCCCTGATTTCCTGAAACTCTCCAACGGGCAGATCCTTGAGTTGGATCTTTCCGTAACGCAGCCGATGCAACGAAGTCACAGGATGGCCGGCGTTATTGAGCACGCGACGCACCATGCGGTGTTTACCCTCGGTCACAGTCAGACGGAGGTTCTGCCCCGAAACTTCAACCAAGTTTGCCTCGACCACGCCTTCGGCAGTCTCCACGCCTTCTGCCAGCATTTGAGTCAGGGCCTTCTTGTCGACCGGATTTTCGACCACGGCAAGGTATTCCCTTTCGATCGCGTGTCTGGGATGCAAGAGTTTTTGCGTAATTTTTCCATCACTCGAAAAAATAATCAGGCCCGTCGTATCCGCGTCGAGCCGGCCCACTGGATGCAGGTGCCCCTGCCAACCCTCGGGCAAAAGGTCGCCGAAGTCTTCCCTGTCCCAGTTGTCGCTCATCGTTGAGATCACGCCTTCGGGTTTATGGAATTTCACAAAATCGGGCGGGACTTCCAAAATATCGCCGTCGATTTTGACGACGGAACCGTCGCTGATCTTGGTTGAGCTGTCGCGTACCACAACATCGTTGACCTCAACTCGGCCCTGTTTGCACAGCGTGCGCACGTTCGCCCGTGAGTATTGAGTGCGATTTCCAATCAATTTATCGAGACGTTCCAAGAGATCCTCACGCGCGTATAGCTTTATAGAGATTCAACTCGCCGACCTTTTTGTAGCCGACCGCCTGGTAAATGCGGTTCGAAGTCGGGTTTTTCAGGTCCGTAAACAAGAACACGCGCTCTTTACCACAGTCGAAATGTTTTTGCGTAAGATGTGCAACCGTGGCGCTCGCATATCCGCGTCCGCGAAGGTCCGGTGGAGTGTAGACATAAGAGATTCGAATGCCGGTAGGCGTATCACCCAAGGATGACGCCATCGAAACGATCTCTTCGCCGTCTTGCCATAGCTGCATGCCACCGCGTTCGACGATTTTTTGACCGTCGGCGAGCAGTTTTTCGGGGTCGGAACTGGCGGGCCTTTTCATCGATTCCAGGCCAAACGCATGCGACCAGGTGCCCACCAACATCGCATCATCGGGGCCCGCGGGCCGCATGGCTCCAGAGACTGGTCTTGGCCATACGATATTGGTGACTTCATAAACACCCTGATGGAAGTCCACCGAGCGTTCCCCAAAGTCTTCGGGTCGAAGTGTTTTTTCGATCGACGACCAGGCCGATGCATCGCATAAAAACTGGATGGCGTCGCCATCGGTCGGGTACCAAGCTGTTGCGTATTTGGCCAACTCGACGACTGCTTCTGGGCTGGAACCATGCGCGATCGAAATGGGATGCGGCACCGTTGCCATCGCGACGCCCACGACTATTTCGCCCTCTTTCGCAATGAGCCACAGGCATTCGCGCTTGTAGAGGCCACGAATCGCGTCAGAAACCACGCCAAAGATGATGTTGGTCAGGGCTTCGTTTTGAAGCAGGAAGGGCGCCGCAACGTCGCGGAAAAGCGATGGGTCGTCGAATCGTTCGAGTTTCATGGGGTTTGTCGGGTTTCTGGTGGTCGGGCTTCAGGCTGGCGACCTGCGTCGTTAGTATACAATGACAATAGCCTACTTATTGGCACAAATCGCAGCGTCGCAATGCAGTGCGTGCCAATCGTAGAATCGCAATGCAGGCCATAGGGTCTGTGTACCAAGCGCAATGCAGGCCATAGGGCCTGCGTACCAAGCACTGCGACGGCGCCCTGATTGTCTGATTGTCTGATTACCTGAGAGCTGAGACCTGAGACCTGAGACCTACCGCCTATGCACCGCGACGGTGATGGGTGTCACAGGTCGCATCGTGACCGCCGGCTGCACCTTAAGCGGTTGAGTCATCTTCAAATCCAAATCAATTGATTGAGCCATCGTGGCCATGATCAAGATCGCTTCCATCATCGCAAAATGATTGCCGATACAGACACGTGCGCCGCCGCCAAAGGGCATGTACGCGTAACGAGGCAGGCTCTTTTCGAAATCGGGTTCAAGCCAGCGTTCCGGGCGGAACACCTCGGGATCACCCCAAATATCCGCGCGTGTGTGCATCACCATTTGAGACACCAGCACCTGCGAGCCCTTCTTGATTTTCCACGGACCGATTTCGACGTCTTCAGTGGCATCGCGACCGATGATCCAGGCCGGTGGGAAAAGACGCAGCGATTCTTTGATGATCGCGGTCAGATAGGGCAACGCTTTGACGTCGTCGTCGGTGGCAAGGCGTGAACCGAGCACAGAGTCGACCTCCTCAAAAAGGCGCTTTTTGATGTCAGGATTTTGCATCAACAAAAGCCACGTGTACGAGACCGTCAACGCTGTGGTCTCGTGGCCTGCCAAGAACATCGTGATGACTTCGTCGCGCAATTGAATCGGGCTCAACGGCTCGCCGTCCTCGTCACGCGCCATCATCAATCGCACCAAAAGGTCATTGCCTTCGGTCGCGCCTTTTCGTTTTTCGATCAGGTCATAGATGATGACATCTAGAATCTTCACGGCTTCTTGGAACTCGGTGCGGGCTGGCATGGGCAGCGCTTCGGGCACAAAACGCCAAGGTGTATGCGTCATCAGATGAAAATAGTGCATCGATTTATCGACCGACTCGCCAACCACATCGAGTTCAGGGCCGGGATCGAGATTGAAGAGGGTCTTAACGACGATCTCCATCGTCAGGTTCATCATGTCGTGATGGAGCTCGCGGATGTCTCCCCCCTGCCAGGTGTCCATGTGGCGCCGAGTAAAGGCGGACATGGTTTCGGCATACGATGCGATTTGTTTTTTCTGAAGCGTTGGGGCCGCGATCTTTCGATGACGGCGCCAGATATCGCCCTCGGCGGTAAGAAGCCCCTGGCCCAAGAGGCGTGAAAGCTCGTGGGTGATGATGTCCTTTTGGAACTTGTCGGCTTTCGTGACCAAGATCTCGTGAATCGCCTCGGGGTCGCTGATGAGCCAGTTCTCGATCGCACCGAGGTAGAAGTGAACGTAGTCGCCGTATTCGCGCTGCAGGCGCTGCACAAAGGGAATCTGCTCCTTCATGAAGTCCGCGGTCAGTTTGGGCGTTTCCCAGAGCGTGGGACCAGGAGGCGTGGGTTCACTTCGATTCATTAGTTTTTCGAACATGTTCTGGTCCTCCTGAGTGGACGTTGATGATGGTGCCCGGATGGGTGAAATCAAGGATAAACATGAGCGATTTCAAGAACGGCGAAGCCTGTACGTTATGGCGACTGGCATTCTATGACTTTGCACAGCTAGTCTGGTGTCATTACGGCGTCACAGACAAAGGGAAGAGCCATGATGAAATCACAACCGATGGTCGTGCTTGTTGATGTTGAGGCCGGCTCCGCTTGGTTTCAGGCCGTACTGGGGCTGCAATCCGGGCATGGCGGCCCGGAATACGAGATGTTGATGGACGGGGCCACCATGGTGATGCAGCTGCATCATTGGGACGCGCACGAGCACCCACATCTGGGCAACGAGACCGACCCATCGCGCGGGAACGGCATCGTCTTGTGGTTTGCGACCGACGATTTCGGCGCGACGGTTGAGCGGGCAGCTGCGGCCAACGCTGTCGTTCTGGATGGGCCGCTCTACAATCCGAATGGGCGGCAGAACGAAATCTGGCTGAGGGGACCGGAACGTTATGTGATTGTGGTGGCGGGGCCGCGAGAATAGCGGATTCACGAACCAATCATAGGCCCAGGCTGGAGCCTGGCGGACCAGTCACAAAATCACAGGCTTAGTAGGGTACGGAGAAGTAAGGAGGATCCTGCCACCAATCATACACGCCACGAATCAGGCCGTTCTCGCCCTCGAACGGCAGAGTCTCTCGCATTTGGATGATGAACATCCGGTCCTCAAATTGTACGGTGATCGCGCGCGGGCGCTCATACACGGGCAAATCGCGTGCGGTCGCCACCACCTCACGTACCAGCTGCCGCATCCCCTCCGCATCGGCACCGAAAACGGCGTTCGACGTGCCGAAATAGTAGTCCTCATCCTGCTGAAGGACGTGGAAGTCATCTGGCGTGAGCGTCATCGGCCATGGGTAGATGCGCCGTTGCCGTTTAACGAAGTCTGAGTCTGCTGGGACCTCCTTGAGGATCACGCGGACCTTGTCATAGGTGACTTCCTCCGCGTCTCGAAGCATCTCGTGCATCGGCGACATGAAATCTCCCTGTTTTAAACCACTTTCCACCCCTATAAATGGGGACAAGGCGTCGTGGAGGAGAATTTCACGCGGCACCTCCCAACCCGGCTGAATGTAGTCTAGAGAAACGTAAAAGTGTTGATCTCCAAACCAGACAAGGACGCCTACTTCGTGGAAATTCAATGAAAATTGATCGCCACTTTCAAAGAAGTTCGACCATTCCAAGACCCGCATGGTTTCGAGTAACGTTGCGAGTTTTTCGCTGTTCAGCTTCGTCCGCGTGAACGGAAGCTGCCCCAAGAGGAAAGTTACGCATTCCTCTGTTTCCCACTCCCACCCAACTCTGCAGAGCTGCGGAGTGTAGAGCTCGCAGGACTCGGTGATATAAAAAAAGAAGATGCCCGGTTCGTCCGTGAAAAACATTCCGCCATAATGAATTGATATTCCGCTTTCGCCCACGAAAACACGCTCGCTTGCCCCCTCATGGGAGGGGCCTTCGCAGTACTTTCGTGCATACTCCAAATAGGCATCGTGATCTGGTCGCCCATCTGTATGCGCATCGGGTTGGGC
>JBFFMO010000166.1:0-7491 GCA_041554035.1 Allomicrovenator sp.
ACGCTCAGCAGCTTCAGCGGCGGCACGCTCAGCAGCTTCAGCGGCGGCTTCAGCATCGGCGACTTCTGCGGCTTCACGTTCTACGGCAGCAGATTGAGCAGCGGCTCGCGCGTCAGCGTCGGCAGCCGCAATCGCGGCGGCTTCGGCCAGCTCAACGGCGGCTATCGCCGCGACTTCGGCGGCCTCAGCAGCTTCGGCGGCGGCTTTCTCGGACGTCGCCTCAGAAATTGCGGCAAGAACCGAGGTCATCGAAACAGCAGCAAATTCGCCGGTCGTCACAAGAGCCGAAGAGTCCGAACCAAGCTGTGGGGTGGGAGGGCTTGGAGAAAATGTCATCGAACCAGGGTTAATCGAAGAACCAAAACCCGTTGCACGTAAGTCCCGAAAGCTCGACGACTCAAAGACATCCTCAGCCTCAGAACTCTCCGGGGCGTCCGTGATCCACTCCGAAAACTCCACGGGAGACCCGAGTTCAAACCCGGCTCCAAGGCTCACGCCGATCACATGCTCACACTCCAAATCAGCCGACCAGAACCGTGAGGTCCCATCACTCGATATCGTCAGCACGCCATCGCGCCAAAGGCCTACCGCCTGCACCCAGTCAGAATGTGACCGGATCAAACGCTCCAACTTAGGCTTGCGCCAAGCCCATACCCCGACCGTCTTGTCGTAAGACGCGCTGATAAGACGTTCACCAAGAAACACCAAGTCCGAGACGTAGTCGCGATGCCCTTGAAGCGCGACCTGAGGCTCTAGGGTCAACCCGTCGAAGACGCCGACCGTATTATCCCAAGAGGCCGAAACCAGAACGCTATCGTCGGCGCTGAATTCCAGATCAACAACCCAGCCAAAATGCGCAAATTGTGACGCGATCTTCTGGCCGGACTCCAGGTCCCAAAGATAGACCGCATTATCCATTCCGCCCGTGGCCAGCCGACGACCATCATGGGAAAACTCGGCGACAATCGGCCAACCTTCCACCCCAGAAAACGTCGTCTGAATCGCAAGAACCTTGGGCGCCACCGTCTTGGCTTCTCTGGCCACCGGCTCTGGCTTCATAATAGCGTCTGGCACTTCTTCGACCGACTCATCCACCGCCATCGAGAAGAAGTCCATCACGTCACCGACCGTGACCTCGCTCGCCTCATCCCCTTGATTGGCCTCGGGAACAGGAACGTCGTCGAAAAACGCCAGGACATCACTTGCACTGACGATCGACGGCTCTTCCAGACCGACAAGTTCCTTGGCGACCCCCGACCAAATCTGAATCAGACGATCACGGCCGGTCGACACAAAATGATTCAAGATGGGCTCATAGTTGACCGAGAGCACCGCATCGCGGTGACCATAACCGATCGCCCAATCTGGTTTCTTGCCCGAAACATTCACGCAGATCACAAACCCACGTTTATCGCCCAGCAGGACGTAGCGCGTGCCCTCGCGCTCGAACGCCTCTGCCGCCGAGATCTCGGAGCGAAAGTCGTGTTCCCACACCAACGTCGTTGAGGGCTCGTCTTCTTCGACCATCAGGTCGTAACACCCAAGCCAGCCGTCTTTGGTGACCACCACAAGTCGTCGCTCGGCCACGAAAGTCAGGCAAGCAGTCCCAAGACCGACCACGTCGATCGACCATGTTGAGTGCGGTACTTTCGCGTGATTAAGCTCGTAAACTTGAACGGAACTGTGGCCGTGTTCACGGGCGAACAGAGTAGCTGAGGGACTTAATGCATACTTCGGACGATTGAGCATCGAATTGTGCCGACGATTTCAGGCTGGTGGTTAGAGAAACCTTACGCCAAAGGCGTAAAATCGAAAAGTTCCTAGACTAGTCGCTGCCAAAAAACCGCAGCAAGTCTTTGTGTTTCTTTTGGGCATCACGCCACCCAAGATCAAGCAATTCCCCGGTGTATTTGCCGTCGAAAAGCAGGTAGCTCAAGAAATCACTCTCTCGATAACCCTGCATGTCTGCGGCGCGACGGCCAATTTGACGCATCGTGGCCGAGCCCCACTCATTGTCCTTCATCTGCCCGGCCAGGTCGATGGCGAGCTCGCCAAGATCAGTCGTTGGGCGAATCAACAAGGTGTCGACCTTGCGGTAGCCTTGGCCGCGATAGACCTCCATCACCTCATTTAGGGTCGAAATGAAGTGATCTCCAAAAGCCTGCTCGCCATGACGCAACAACCCGTTAATGCGCTCAAGCAAAGCCAGGTCGTGGTCCAGCGGATCGAGCAAAAGAGCGTTCAGCATCTTGCCCAAGACAAAGGACACCGACGGCGGAGCTTCAAGCGTCTCCAAAGGCGGGTCGACTCGGGTGGGGGCCGACTGAAGACCCACCACCAACACACGATCCGCGCCAAGTCGAAGCGCAGGCGCAATCGGCGTGTTTTGCCGCAATCCACCATCAAAATACCAATGCCCATCGATCTTCACCGAGGGAAACAAAACCGGAATGGACGCGCTCGCCAGGACTTTCGCGGGTGTGAGCGGGCCGCTCACAGCCCGTCGACGCGGGTCTCTGCTCCAATAAAGTTCGGTCTCATTGCACTCGGCAAAAACCGTCGCTCGGCCCGTATGGACGTCGGTGCACGTCACCGTGACCGCGTCGAGCAAGCCTGCGTCCATATTTTTGCGAATTTGCTGAAATGGAATCTCACGCGCCACGAGATTCGAAAAATAGGCCGTATTCATGACGGCCAGCGTGCGTCCGGGAAAAGGCTCCATGCTCTTTTCGCCCATGTCCCGAAACAACTGCCCCGCCATCGTGAAAATATTCCGCTTCGAGACTTGGACGGTGTCCGCCAACCGCATCGTGCGCCACAGATACCAAAGCCTTTGGCCAGCCCGGGCCGGGTCCTCAAGGTTTGACGCCACCCAGGCTCCGAGCAACGCGCCGACACTCGTTCCGCAGATGATGTCGAGTCGCGGGGCGTGGCCGAGGTCTTCGGTGAGTTCGTCCAAGATGTACCGCAATACACCCGCAGCGTACGCGCCTCTGGCACCGCCCCCAGACAAGACCACTGCTCGGCGCGCAGGTGGTTTCATCGCACACCCACAAGATTATTCAGGCTCACGATGCCCGCCACCCGACGGACCGCTCGCTCCAAATCGTCGGCCTGAGCCCCGGACCGAACCGTACCGGTGAGGGTGACTTCTTGGTCTTTTACACTGACCACGACGTTCGGCGCCGCAATCGATGGGTCAATGAGCTTAACCTCGACGTCGTAGGCAATCTTGCTGTCGGGCATGCGGGCAACGCCAATGAAATGAACAACTTCGGACTCGGGCTGATTCAGAGCCACCAAGCCGCCAACCGGCGCAAAAAAACGACCTGACGTGGCGATCGGCTCCTCCGCCTTTGCGCAAGCCGACCACAACACCATTCCCACCACCACACACAACAAACGATTCACAGCGACTTCCACGTAATACAACGCCTCAAAGGGTATGCCTCTCACCGAGCCTGTGCAAAATTTCTACCCCTCCAACCAATAATACCGAGCCGGATGCCCCTTGCGGATCGGCCCATTCCGGAAGTCTGCGCACCGAACTGGCACTCGCAAAGGGCTGGGGCTCAAGCTCGGACCTCAGCCTATTGGCCACGTGCCACCAGGCCAACGGCCCGTCGACCAGACGACCCAACTCGACGGCCAGACGACCAAAGGTCATTCGCGCATTGAGCTCGGAAAGTGGCCGAACCACTGTTTTGCCCTCCAAGGTGCCCTCGAAAGCGTCCACTCCAAGTGGTCCGAAATACCCTGCGGATTGGACGAGCCGCGCCGCCACTTTGGCCGTCTCGATGATCTCCGCCGATGGAGCCCCCATGCCCAGAATATGCCCGCGGTGTTGTCCACGGTCGTCGGCGAGCAACATGGCCGAGCCCAGGTATTCGACCGTGGATGAGATCTCGAATTGCAGTGACCATTCACGCAAGATTTGAATTTTGGGCTCAACGATGACCGGCCCTTCACTCAACACCCCTTGAATGAAACCCACCTCTTTTTCATTCGGGCGGGCGCGCAATTCAATCCGCTCACGACCGCTGAAGCCCAACGGATGTTTGACCAAAACCACACCATGACCAAGTGCGGCGCCGACCTCTTCGACACTGTTTGCCAGGAACGCGCCCGGCAATTCGACGCCCAGCTCCTTTGAAAGCTGGTGCGAAAACACCTTCGAATTCACTTCACGAAGAATCGACTCACGTGGCCACTCCCCGCCTGCCATAAGGGCCAAACGCGCAGTCGGCCCCCAGAGCAACCACTCCCCATCTTGAGGCCCTGAACTCGGCTCGGCCTCCTGCCAGCCCTCAACCAAGCGCAAGATGTCCTTCCACCGCTCCATATGCTGACGAACTGCCTTTGGCGGTGTCCAAGCAGCACCAAATCGCAGTTCGTACTCAAAATCCAGATTCGAGTGGATCCAACGCCGAGTCATCGTGTTTCCATTGACCGCATCCAAGCAGCCTGAAATGTTGAACGCATGCAGGTTTATATACGCAGTATCGGCTCCTTCTTACCACCTCGTGTCGTTTCCAACGAAGATATCGTCGCGCGCACAGGCGGGACGGCGGAATGGATTGAAGAACGCACGGGAATCCGAAACAGGCGTTTTGTGGATCCGGGCATGACCAACTCCATGCTCGGAGAACACGCGGCACGAAAAGCCCTTGAGGCCGCCGGACTTGGCCCCAAAGACCTCGATGTCCTCTTGTACGCGACACTGTCTCCTGACGCCGGATTCCCGGGTTCAGGTGTTTTCCTGCAGCGGCATCTTGACCGCCCCGGGATCCCGGCGCTCGACATTCGGAATCAGTGTTCCGGCTTCTTGTATGGGCTTTCCATCGCAAGGGCATGGCTTCTGACGGGAACCTACAAACGAGCACTGCTCGTGGGCTCTGAAATCCACTCCACCGGGTTGGACTTTACCGAAGCCGGTCGCACCGTTGCTTCCATTTTTGGTGATGGCGCAGGTGCGGTGATCATCGAAGGCGCAGAGGACGCTCAAGGCCACACAGGTGGTCGCATTATCGACGTGCGGCTTGGCGCGGATGGCAGTGGAGTCGAAGCACTTTGGTGCGAATTGCCCGCCTCTGGATTGCATCCCAATATCGATGTTTCGTATCTGGCAGAAGGCCGCCAATTCCCTCAAATGAAGAGCCGAAGCGTATTTCGTCACGCCGTCGAAACCCTCGAACGCGAAATCGGCTCGCTGCTCTCTGACCACGGTCTTCAGCCAGACGAGATCCTTCTGGTCCCCCATCAGTCCAACAAATATCTGAATATCATGGTCGCCGACCGCCTCGGTATCCCGCACAAAAACATCGTCTCAACGATCGAAAACCTGGCCAACACGACGGCGGCAAGCCTGCCTATTGGGCTCGATCACGCGATGGCGCAAGGGCGACTTCACGAAGGTAAACCGGTGGTGCTGGCTGCATTTGGCAGCGGCTATACTTGGGGATGCGCCCTAATTCAGTGGTCGGCAGCCTGACGCGCTTTTTCGAGCAACCCAGAAATCAGGGGCGTGGGCATCACTTCATCTGCCTTGAGCTCTTCGACGGGGTAGAGGCTGGCCTCTTTGGCCGCCAATCGCGTCTCGATCACAAAACGAGCATCCTCGTTTTTGGCCACTAAAAAGGCACGCCACGGTTGGTCAGCCGAACGCTGATCCGCCAACACCTCTGCAGGCACAAAAGCAGACGACACGATCGAAAATTCCGGAGCCGGGATCGCAGTCCGAACCGACTCGCCTTCGTAAGCGGTGAAGGTTTCACCGTCAAAAACAAGGGCCCGAACGACCTCGAGCTCCATCACCGACATCGACAAGAAAAACGATTGCATGCCCCGAAAAAGCACCACCCAGGCCGCCATCACTGACAACCCCAAGAGGGCTGCCTCAGCGGGCGCGGATTCGAGGACCCCTGGAGATTTAAGGAATGCAATCAGGTTGACGCCAAGGCCACCCAGAAATCCCATCAATACGGGTCTTGTTGCGCAGGCGCGCAACAACGACCCGAGGATTCCGTCCCGTGGAACGATTTTCTGCGTTCGGTACGGGATGAGGATGGCCTCGTCGGGCGTCATGACTTCTGAATTGAACGTGCGATGCTTTCGATCTCTTCTTTACGTGCCTCGTACATCTCTGCCTCGGAGAACACCATCATGGCCACCGCTTGCTCGGCATCGAGACGAAGCGCGTACCCAAGAAACTGAATCCCTTGGTCGCCGTTGGCTGTCGCCAAAATCGCCGAGCCAGAACCGTAGAAACCACCGAGTCCGTTCACCACGGTCATCTGTGACTTTTCAGTCTTGATGTCCTTGATTTGGATCTGAGCCGAAATCGAACTCATGGCGGCCTCGAAGACACCTTCGCTCTCGGTTCCCACCAAGATAATCGTCATCGTGTCGTCAGGCGAAGTGGCGGAAATCGCCTCTTCGGTCGACTTGATCTTCCAGTCTTCGGGCACATGAAACTTGACGCCATATTTAGCCGAAACTGCCCACTGACCTTCCTCTGCTGGCTCTTGAGCAGCAGTCTGAGGAACTTGTGCGGCGGTTTCCGTTTTTGCCGTTTCCTGTGACGCCGTCACGGCGGCACCGTCGTCGGTTTTCTTTTCACATGCTGAAAACATCAGCGAAGAGGCGGCGAGACATAAGAAGAGATTTCGAGTTTGCATAGTGCCCTCGGTCAAGGTGATAGGCCTTGTATAACTGCTCAATTCGTGGTTTGAATAACAATACACGCGAGCAGTCGCGCGCCCTATTGGCGTGCGGTTTTGAATGGCTGGGCACACTAGTGCACGGACACCCGATACGCAAGCAAGCCGTGACTGAATCCCTTAAGCTAAGCTGTCCTGAATGCAACACGCCAAACGACGTGGATGCGCCGTTTTGCGAGAACTGTGGCTTTCGTTTGAAACGACCGCCGACCGCGCTCGAGGGCCACGCCGCAGTGTCGCGCGCTCATCAAAAACGCGGGAAAATCCAGGTCAATACCGAAATTGAGCGACCGGCCATTGAAATGGAGGGCATGCGCGCCACCATCCCCGAAGGCGTTCCCTCGGTTCGCCGGCGCGCACCTTCAGACGCCGATTCCGCCACATTTCTTGAAGGGCTGAGCCCCGTCAAAATACCTGACGACGCCGAAACCATCCGTGGTCACGAACCCATTCGAGAGACCGCGGCCCATGCCAGCGGACTCAATGCCGCGCCCGCCGAGGAACGGCGTTCGTCTTACGCCTTGATTTTCACAGGTTGGGTGGTCACGACCGGGGCTCTCGTGTTGCTGACCTACTTTCTGGCGAATGCCGAACCTGAACCCGTCGTCCTGAGGGCGGATACTGGCCCCGTGGCCATCGAAGCCGGGCCCTTCGTCAAAGGGCTCAGTGAACAAGTTCGTGCCTTCATTTTGATGACCTGCACTCGTGTCTCGGAAGACCGCTCCACCTGTGACGAAAACAAATTATTGGGCGGAGAGTTCCCCCAAAAAAC
>JBFFMO010000167.1:0-7485 GCA_041554035.1 Allomicrovenator sp.
GGAGACCTCAAGCACGCGTTCCACATCGCTCTGGAGTGAGTCAGCTCCAACCTTCAACTTTGCCGTTCTGAATCCAGCATCAACGGCCGCCCCTAGGGTTCTGACGGTTTCCTGCAAAGACATCGATCCCAAAGTCTCATGGCATTTGACCCTCCCCGAAGCTCCACCCAGGAATTTCCAGAGGGGCAGCTCTGCACATTTCGCCGAATGATCGAGGTTTGCGGTGTCTACACCGAAGCGGGCACTCGGGGTCTCTGGCAACACGCCGGTTTCAACCCAGCGGTCGAGTTGGGCCATGCACTGTGCTTCAGATTCACTACCCCACCCCTCAAGTGGAGCGGCTTCACCCCATCCTTCAACGCCTGCTTCCACGTAGCGGATAATGAAGACACGCCGTTCGCGCCAGACTTTAGTCGCTGTGTGTAATGGAACAGTCAACGATAAGGTCTTCCGGACGTACGCACGTTGGCAGTTCAAAGATCGGCTCGAGTGAGTTCATCGGTGATGATGCTGTCCACGCCTTCGCGAGTCAGCCATGCGACCCGCTCAGGGTCGTTCACCGTCCAAACATTGACTTCCAACTTCCGCTCATGTGCCCAGTCGATCAACCAAGGTGAAACAAGTGACCAATTTGGATGCAGCGCAGAGAGGCCAGTCAGCGTAAGCAGTCGAGTGGGCCACCCTGTGCGCAACATCAGAGGTTCATCCCGATCATACAAGAAACCAAGTCGAACTCCCGGCATGAGTCGTGACATCCTCGCCAATTCAACGGGATTGAAAGAAGAAACGATGAAGTCGTGCGGATGATTGGCGAGAATTTCGGCAGTCGGGCGAGTGGGCGAGCGCAATTCAAGACCTGCGGACTTGATCTCAACATTGACGGTGAAATCCCGAACCGGAAGTACTTTCAGTACATCCGACAGCGATGAAACCCCCATCCGATGAGGATCGACGTCAAAACGCTCGGCATCAAGTGGAACGAGAGTGCATAACTCCTGAGCTGTCATTTCTCGGATTGTCTTCGCCACACCGTAAAGACGGAGCAAATTGATGTCATGAAAAACGACGGGCGTGCCGCAAAGCGCCAACTGAACGTCAAGTTCAATCCCATCCATGCCAGATGATATCGCCTGTTCAAAGGCAGGAATCGTATTCTCAAGAGCGCGACGATTCATACCGCGATGTGCCAACAGTCGCATATCGAACTCAAAGTGGGAGCAATGGAACCAGCTTCTTCCAGCGGTCAACATAGCGCCCTTGTTCGTCCCACTCCAGAACATAGGGCTTCTGTGCTTCAACGTCTTCCGGACGAATCAGACCACGATCCACTAGACGTTGAAACATCTCATCCATGCGATTTGACCACCATCCTCCCTCGGGGGTTTTGCGGCGCTGAATCACACGGGCACCATAGAGGGGATTGGGTTTAAGCATCGCCAAAAAAACTGCCTCCAACGGGGACAGATCACGGGCGTTCTTCTGGAAGTAGTACTGGGCCGCTGGGCCAATCCCGTAGATATCGGGACCAAATTCGATGCAATTCAAATAGAGTTCGAGCACGCGATCTTTGGAGATCTGGTCGGTGATGCGCCACGAGATCAGGGCCTCTTGAAGCTTCCTCGAAAGAGTTTTGTCGCGCGTCAGGAACAGGTTCTTCACCAATTGCTGGGTGACCGTGGATCCTCCATAAACAAAACGCCCTTTCTCAAGGTTGAGCCTGAGTGCCTTTTTTATCAGTCCCAGACTTATGCCATCGCCGGTGTAAAATAGGATTTCTTCGCTCAGATATGCCGCGCCACCCACCCACGGAGGAAGTGCCTCCAAAGGCACGTAAGTTGGAAGCCCTGGCCCCACCGATACCTCCACCTCCTCACTGCTCACGCCCTCGATAACCCTTTTGACAAACGGGCGATTCAGCCAAAACACGTCACTAAGGATCGGCCCCGTGAATCCATCTGCGCCCGCGAATCGATGCGGCCCGGTTGGAGCCGTCGCACGAACTTCGACAAACTCCGGACGCATCGATTTCGGCACCTTCAAGTCGGTCGGCTCACATAGATCTTCATATCCATCCAACTCAAGTCGTAAAGCGCGTGGGTGCCAAACCGGCAAGAAGAACTCAAAACTCGGTGCCCATTTCCCTTCAAACTCGATATTTCGATAGGGGCCGAGCATTCCCGCAGGAAGACTCCTGAATGCCCGTTGACACTCAATCTCCGACATCTCGGCGCGAACAAACACTGTGGAGTCCATCGACATATCCTCCAGATATCCGCGATATTCGACGTCGATCGCTCCCCAATCCAAATGCCCGCTCACAACCTCCAAGTGATCCATCTTGGAATTCAGCCTAAACGTCGCCTTGGTAGAGAACTCAATTCCCGTAAGAGGCTCATCAGAAAGACCAACGAGGTCCACCACCCCTTGTGTCCAATGAACAGACAGCTCACCGTCGGCATATTCGTAAATGGGTGAAAGAAGACCCTTCAATGGTGCCTGGAAAAGCAAATTCGCCGAGAACACACCGCCAACCCGCCCACTTGTTCCACGGCTCGGTAGCTCCGAACGCCCCTTGGGCATCCCAGGAATAGTATCAAGATCGACATCCTTGATATCGATGGAGAGATAACGTGGGAGCAGGTCTCCCGGAAGTAGGTCGGCCTCGATCCCAAACGTGCCCCCGGCCGTTGAGCCAGCAGCTCCAAGATGACCCGCTTTCGCGAAGCCACTGAGGCTCTCAACCAGTGTCAACCGGGTCCACTCTTCATCATTGTCCTCGATCTGCAGATCGACACGTAAATCGTCAAAACTGAACACTGCATCACCCAAAAGTTTTTGGATTCGATTGAGTCGCTGAGACCATGGTTTCGACGTCTTGGATGTCGAGGAAGAGACTTCTACCGGACGGAGAAGCCCTGGACGGAGAAGCCGAATGATGTCGTCTCTCTTGGAAGGAGCCACGACAAGCTTCGCCCCCGAAGAGACAACAGATGGCCGCCCTCGACGGTAGATTATATTCAAGCTTGGAGCTTCGAGACTCAACGCCGGAACATCGTCGTCGCCAATCCTCACGGACAGAAGATCAACACTCACGTTGGCCTCCTTTTTCAATGCATCAGCGACCACATCGACTTGGGCAATCCTGAGAGCTCCAAGGTTTGGATCCTCCCATGAGATCAACGGGCGATCGACCTCCGGACTGGTGAGACTGGCGGATATGGCTCCGGTCTTGGTCGTCCAGGTCGCGTCCAGAACCGCGTCGGTTGGACGCAGCCATCGGCTCACCATCGGATCGAGGGCTTCCAAATGTAAGTCCCCGTGCATCTTCACTTCGTTCCAACCCAATGACAGGGTTGACTCAGCGGTACTTGCCAAAGCGAGTTGAACGTCGCCGCGGCTTAAGTTGAGTGAGGACTCCCGGACCACAACGTCTGGAGGAGACTCGATGAATCGCCCAAGGGACTCCCTAAGGGCTGACGTCGAACTCTTCTGCCCATCCGAAGAAGCACCGGACGCACGCTGCGAGTCCTTCACCTGCTTCAGGTCAATGTACAGATGAGCTCCCTCAAGTTCGACCCCCTCAATACTAATGGTTTGCTCAAAAATGCTGACGAGTGAGACCGATACGACCAGACTCTTCGCATCCACAGATAGGCCTCGAGACGGCATCTCCAAATTCATGTTCGTTATTTGAAAACTACGTCCGAACCGAGATGAAAACGAGTCCCATTCAGCGGTCACTCCCATTGATTTCAATCGTGCCTGTAACTCCGCCTCAACCGCCTCCTCAACCAAACTTGGAACGATAAGGGCGATGATGAGGCCTACCCCAATGAGAACAAGTGCGGCAATTCCGAGGGTCTTTAGTTTCACTACCAATACCAAGCGCTGTACGACATACACCTACAATGTACATCGGGATCAAAATCGATCAACAATTGAGCTGTGGACGTGCAGGAAATCGGCAGTTCACGTAGCGTTCTGTCGGATTTATCGCGGAGTACACATGCGCCTCGTCCTATTTGTTTTGCTCGCTTCATTGGGATGCGCAGCACCGATCAACCGAACCGTTGAGACCACTCAGACTCCTCGACCTCCGGTCGCGAAAGTGATCCAACACGAAGTGCAAACGCACGAACAAACTCGGCTCGACCCGTACTTCTGGCTAAGGGAGCGCGGGAATCCGGATGTCTTGGCATACCTTGAGGCCGAAAATACCTACGCGGATGTTATGATGACCTCGTCAGCCGGGCTGCAGAACGAACTTTACGAGGAAATGGTCGCGCGAATTGAAGAGGACGATTCAAGCGCGCCGTATCGTCAAGGGGGGTATCTGCATTACTCCGAGACAAAAAAGGGCAAGAACTACGAAATCCATCACCGCGCGTTGCCGGACGGCACCCATGACAATGTTGTGCTCGATGAAAACGTCGAAGCGGCAGGCTCGCCCTATTTCGCTGCGGGAGTCGTGGAATTCAGCCCAAACGACGAATGGCTCGCCTATTCCGCAGATCGGTTGGGGAATGAACGCTATGTGATGAAATTCCGAAATTTGAACACCGGAAAGGACCTGCCAGAGGAAGTCCGGGAGACCTACTACTCCGCCGCATGGTCAAAAGATTCGACTCAGATCTTCTACACCCGTGTGGATGACGCGAACCGCCCGTTTCAAGTCTGGCGACACAAAATGGGAGTCGAGGACGATCAACTGGTATTTGAGGAAAAGGACGAGTCTTTTCACCTGAGTGTTCAATCCAGCCGCTCCGGCGAATTCATATTCATACAGCTACAGAGCGCGGTCACCACTGAGTATTGGGCGATTGATTCGAACAAACCAACCCATCCCCCCTTTAACGTGCTACCGCGTGCTCAAGGCGTCGAGTATTACGTCGACCACAGTGGACCGTATTTTTACGTTCTCACAAACGAAAATGCTCAGAACTTCAGACTGCTCCGGGCGGATGTCACACAAATCGCGGATGCTGGGGCCTGGCAAACAGTTCTCGCGCACGACCCTGAGCTGACCCTTTCAAACATCACTGGTTTCGAGAAATTCGTTGTCATTGAACAACGGCGGGACGGTATCACTTCACTTCAGGTCAAGTGGCATGATGGACGTGAGAGCGCAATTCCGTTTTCTGAACCATCGTACACGGCAGGTCTCCGGGACAACTTTGTCTACGATACCTCGGTGGTTCGCTATCGATATTCGTCATTGGTGACCCCAAAATCCACCTACGATTTCGACATCGCCACAAAACAGACGACGCTCGTAAAACAAGACAGCATCCTCAACTACGCGCCCGAGAAATACACAACCGAACGAATTTTTGCGCGAGCCGAAGACGGCACGAACGTCCCAATCTCGCTCGTCTACCGCAAAGGGGCGCGCGATTCAGGACCCGCACCACTCTACATGACCGGCTACGGGGCCTACGGAATCAGCTACGATCCCTATTTCAGCTCGTCGAGAATCTCGCTGCTTGATCGTGGAGTCATTTTCGCCATCGCACATGTTCGCGGCGGAGGAGATCTGGGGAGAAATTGGTATGAAACCGGAAAGCTCCTCCAGAAAAGAAACACATTTACAGATTTCATCGCTTGTTCAGAATTCCTGGAGAAGTCGGCCATCACAAACAGAGATCTATTGGCAATTGAGGGATCAAGTGCAGGTGGGATGTTGATCGGGGCGGTGGTCAATATGCGACCCGACCTATTCCAAGCAGCCGTCGCAGGTGTCCCGTTTGTCGATGTTCTGAATACCATGTCAGACGCCACGCTCCCTCTCACTGTGATCGAATGGGAAGAGTGGGGCAACCCTGCGGATCCCACGTACTATGATTACATGCTCTCGTACTCCCCCTACGACAACGTCAAAACCCAAAACTACCCAGCTATGTTGATCACAGCAGGCCTCAACGACCCGCGAGTGCAATACTGGGAACCTGCAAAATGGGTCGCTAGACTGAGGAAACTCAACACTGGTTCAGGTCCGGTATTGTTCAAGACCAATATGGGGGCGGGACACGGCGGAGCGTCCGGAAGATATGACTATTTGCGGGAAACCGCTTTCGAGTACGCGTTCGTTTTGCAGCAACTGCAAGTGCAATCTCCAAATTGAGTGGCCGTCAACTCCCACCAAGAACTAGAACTTCCGATTTCGATAGAGGTCTTCCCCGGTCTTACTCCCAGCGGTCTCCCGGTCTTACTCCCAGCGGCCTTACCTATTCCTGTTCGCCGTTTCGCGCCTTGATTTCAAGCGCCAGTGACGTTCCTCCTACGACCGCAATCGGCATGCTCAGGAAATTCACGACCGGGATCCACATCAACAGACTTGTTCCCAGCCCAAAACCAAAAGCCAAATGACGGTGGGTCCAAATCCCGCCCCACTTGTCTTTCCAACCATACTTTTCACGCTCAAGTGTCCAGTCCGTGTAATCGAGAGCAATGAAAAAGGAAGCCACCACCGCTCCTAAAACACTCGCGATCAGGCTACCCACGCCAGGAATCACATTGAGGAGGAAGATGGGAGTCATAAGAACGACCAGGATTCCCAAATTGGCGGCGGCCTGAAGGGCTCCGCGGGCAGCGCCAGAGACAACGGCCTTCAAGGAGTCATCGGAAACACGCGGGTTCCCGACAATGATTTCCTCAATTCTCATTGCAAGGCGGTCGTTTGCAGGGCTGGCAATGACCGCTGATATCATGAGTGTAAAAAAATACGTGATGAGCAAGACCACCGGAATCATCAAGAGCCTCATCGCCCACCAGAACACAACAAGCCAGTCTTCCGGTTTCGCCCAAAGGTAAACCAAGAGGGCGTCGCCCTGGAAAACAAGAGTTGTAGCCACGACGGCAAACACCGCGAAGCTCAACGCTGCAGGGATCGCGGCGAGAGGCCAAAGGCCTCGACTTTTCATCAGAAACCGTGCCGATCTTAGAGGGATACGGAGTCCGCCAACGAACTGTCGCATCGCTGACTCATGCCTGTCCGGGAGTCCGGCCGATAACGGGTGCTTCTCTTTTTGGTTTTCCATGCGGATCAACGTGCGCACCAATTCCCCCAGCGCAAGGAAAACCCTTCAAGCCTTCGTTTTTTAAAGCGTTTACCATTTCGAAAATCTATTTCGCAACATTTCCTAGGCATTGACCGATAACCCATCATGAAAGGTTGATTCAAAGGAGACCAAAATGACACGGCCCAAGAGACATCTGCCCGGACAAGTCGTCTTTGCCACGCGTCGTTGCACCCAACGCAAGTTCTTACTCGGAAACGACACCGCTGAACTCGTCGGATACATGTTTGGCCGAGCCCTCCTGAGCAGTGGTTGTGTAGTCCACACCGCCATCGCAATGAGCAACCACGTTCACTACGTTTACACCGACACCCACGGTGAACGGTCGAAATTCATGCAACAATTCCACTCCAATCTGGCGCGGAAACGCAATCAACAACTTGGTCGCAGCGAGAATTTCTGGGATTCA
>JBFFMO010000168.1:0-7481 GCA_041554035.1 Allomicrovenator sp.
GCCTGGACCGAGAGCTCACGCATACGGCCGAGGATGTCGTGCACCTGGCCAAGTGAGCCTTCCGCGGTCTGCACCATCGACACAGCATCGTTGGCGTTGCGTGAGGCCTGTCCGAGGCTTCGAATGTCTGACTTCATCTCTTCCGAGACGGCCAGGCCGGCAGCATCGTCGGCTGCGCTGTTGATTCGAAAACCGCTCGAGAGCTTCGCGATATTGCCTTGCAACGACTTGTTCGTGCTGTTGAGGTGTCGCTGGGCCATCAAGCTTGTGGTGTTTGTATTTACGCCGATCATGAGGTCTCCTTTATCCGTTTTGTTTTTGACACCCAAGTCATCGGGTCAGGAGAAAAATACTTTAGGTAATTTGTCGATTCTTGGACTCATTCCAAAAAAGAAATCGTCTGAGGTTCGCTGAGCGAGGCGACACTGGATTCGGCGGAGGTGTCGTCGTCGGCCAATGATTGCGTGGCTGCCGTGGGGAGGACCACTGAAAAGACGGTCCCTCGTCGTGGCGAAGACGAATGAAAAATTTGACCGTTTAATTCGTCGACAATATTGCGAATCGCATCGAAATCGGCCTTCTCGGTATGACCCAACCACTCTGGAATACTCAGGGATGTGCCGCTGGCTTCGCCCACTCCGTTATCCATGATGTCACACTGAACCATGGCGGTTTGTGGAACATGGGTGATGCGGATTTTGACGCAACCAAAAGGGACCTTCTGGGCCGCGTGAACGGCATTCGCAATCAGACGTGTCAACACTCGACGGGCTTTTGCGGGAACGACATAAGCTTTTGGAGCTTCACGGAAATCTTCGTCAATTTCTGCAAAGCCGGAGACTTCGCGCAAGGTGTCGACGACATCTCGAACGAGCAAATGCATGTCGACATGCGCGAAGGTCTCTTCGTCGGCCGATGCCAACGAAATCAATTGTTCGGCTTGTTTTCGGATCTGATTTTCAACCCAGCCAAGGTCCTCAAGATCGTGTTTCGAGATCGGGTCCTTCGACAGAACCGCACCGCGCACCATGTAGAGTACCGAGCTGTACACCGTGGCGACATTCGATAATTCCTTACCCACATGCAGCGCCAGGGCGCCTGCGTGCCCATCGCGCAACGCCTGCCCGACCGTGTTTTGGACATGCCGTGCAGCGACATCTTTTTTGCGCTGTTTGACGGCATCGGCCACAGCGTCCAAGACCACCGGAGGGGCACATGGCTTGGTCAGCAAACGGAAGACTCCCCCGTCATTGACCGCCGAAATCGCGCTTTGCAGATTTGCGTAGCCCGTCAGCAAGATTCGAATCGTGCTCGGGGCAAGCTTTCTGGCCGCTTTGAGAAGTTCCACGCCATCCATGCCAGGCATGCGCATATCGGTCATGATCACGTCGAACACCTCACCCTTTTTGAGCATTTCCACGGCTTCGTGGGGATCGGAGGTGCTCAAGACTGTGTAGTCACGACACAGGTGGAGGCGCAGGCTTGCAAGCACTCGTGGTTCGTCATCCACGATTAATATCCGTGCTGTTGTATCCATTGTCTTACCTCATGCCACTTCGTTGATCTTAAGTGTGATCGATTTTTTACGCGTTCGGGTCGACGACGCTTTGGTCTTGGCCCGATGTAACGACGCGACGACTGCCGCGACCACGGGGTCACCCCAGGCGTCGGGATTATCGATCGCTCGCACGCTGTCTATCCAAGCTGGCGGCGCATCCAAGAGCTCCAGCATTTCTGCGGCCGTCATGGTGTTTCCCGGCTCTGCGAAATTGGGAATCCAAGAGAAAAGCGCTGCGGCGTACGCCACTGCTGCCTCGGGTTTTCCAAGAAGATAGTCGTAAGCATCGCAGGCTGACTGAATCGCCATCTGTGCATGCTCATTTCCTTGAACGCTTTCAGTAACATGAAACCAGCGCGGGACGCGAGGGTCTCGGGCTAAGCGCGCCAGTCGTTCGATTCCGACGCGAGCGACCAATCCAGTGATTGTGGGTGGCACCAGGGTACGAGGAGGAATCGCCGACGCAGCCTGAAGCACAAGGAGCGCCAGGCCCAGGTCGGAGCCTACGATGCTCGCGATGTCTTCGGCGCGGCAGCCCGTGCTGGCCATGCGCAGTCTAAACTGGGTCCAGGCCTTGGCCTCGACAGGAAACTTCAAGCGCTGGGGCCGAAATCCCGCTCCGTGTCGTTCAAGAAGCCTCGCAATCGTGGGTGTTCTTCGTGGATTGAAAGGCTTTTCCAACACCAGGTCCGCGAGCTCCATCGCTTCAAAAAACTCCACGCCATCGCCGGCATCACAGAGCAGAGCAACGACCGCCAAGGGCCACTTTTTTCGAACGGATTGAACCGATGCGGGCGAGTCAAAGGAAGCGATCACAAGGTCTGGCACAAAGTCGCTCTGTCCCAACATGGCGTGTGCCACGTCGGGGAAGGTGATCACATGATAGCGATTGGAGTGGCGCCCCAAAATGACGTCCAGGCCGTCTACCAGGTTCTTTTCTCGGTCGATGATGATGATTTTCATGAGGCGACCCTCACGTCCACCGGACCGTTGATGGGAACCGTGATTCGAAAGGTTGTCCCAACGCCAGGACGAGATTCAAAGGAAATTTGCCCGCCATGCGATTCCACCACGGCTCTGGCGATCGCGAGGCCCTGGCCTGTACCGCGACCGACTTCTTTGGTGGTAAAAAATGGGTCGAATATTTTTTCTCCGTCTTCTCTGGAAATGCCGGCCCCGTTGTCGGTCACCTCAAGCAGAATCTGGTCGTCTTGAACCCGAGTTCGTACGGTAACCACGCCTTGTTCAGCTGCATCGTTGCCGTATCGATCTTCAAGGGCATGAACCGCGTTAATCAAAAGATTCAGCAACACCGAGCTGAGCTTATCGGCGCGACATCGGACGGGCGGCAAGACGCTCAAATCGAGCACTATTTTTCCGTGCTGGCGCACCGTACCTCTCGCCAGGGTTAACGTGTTTGCGATGGCGCGATTAAGGTCCGAAAGCTCCCGAGCTTCGTCCTCGGGGCGCGGTGCAAGTTCACGCATGGCGTTCAAGATATCGGACACGCGATCGAGGCCTTCCGAGAGACGCTCAAGCGCCGACGGCACTTCTTCGCGATAGAAATCGAAGTCAAAACCGTTCTCGACTTCGCGCAAACGAGCCGCCAAAACAGGGTGCTCGACCACGAGATCGTGAAGCATCGCACGATAACAAAGCACGATCTTCATACCGTCGGCCCAGAGCGAACTCAAGAAGTAGGAGCTGTCCATGGCGTATTGAATGGGCGTTCCCAATTCGTGGGCGATGCCTGCCGCCAAATGGCCGATCGCCTGCAATTGTCCGGCGTGTCGTTGAAGGCTTTCGACACGTTTGGTTTGGAGCAGTTCTCGAGAGCTTACCGACTCAAATTCCAGCGTCGGCGTGCGCGATCCCACAGATATCCGCCACGCCACCGCCATCGAGTGAGCCAGCTGCAATGCCACATGGACGTTGAAGGGTTCGGGAATCACCACGACACGCACACGATGCGGGATATCTTTGAGGATTCTAACCCATTCGGCCATTTGGCGAGCGACGACGATGACCCGGATATCGGAGTCGATGATCAGCAGACCCAACATCAGACGAACCGTGTCATGGACTTCGAGCTGCCCCTGTACGACGACACTGACCACAAACGCCTCACCCGATCGATGGGCCTGTTCAGCGCACTCAAGCGCGTCGTCAACGGTCACCGAATGCGTCACGGCCACGGCCATGTCCATTTTCCGGGCTTCGGTCTCGAGCTCGTCGAGCGCGGTTGTATGCTCGGCGGCACAAACTAAAATCGGAATTAAATCGCTCATGATCAGTCCCCCCAGGACGATTGACGGCGAGCAGACGTACGATCGTCCATCTCGCGTTGGTCTTTTTTGCGACGCACGACGTCCTGCTCGCGCTGCATTTTGGCTCGGACTTTCTCGGAGCGGTCGACCGCCTGACGTAATCGAACGACTTGTCGTTCTTGCGAATCCACTTGGGCTCGAGCTCCATCAAGCTCGGCGTGTCGCGCGTCCAATTCGCGAATCAAATGGTCTCGATGAGACTCAAAGATCCTCAGTTGGGACATGGCCAATCCACGACGGCTCTCAGCCTCCCAACGGGCTTCAAAATCAGCAAGCTGCTCTTTTGCCACCCGATGAGCGGTTTCAGCCTTCTCGACTCCCTGACGCAACATCACCATTCGCTCTTCAGCTCTGGCGACATCGAGTTCGGCGATGCGGAGAAGTTTTTTTGAGGTTTCGACGCGATTGGACATTTTTTTCACTGCATCATGAATTCGGTAAAATAAAGCTGGCGAACCGACTTGTGGGGCACCAAGGCTTGGGCTTTCGCAAGGAGTGCTTCTCGCAATTTATCCTTATCATTACGGGATAATAACTGTGAAGGTTCCTGACTGGAGAGGTGCCGAATAAATTCGTCTCTAAGGGGCACCAATCGTTTCGCGACGGCGTCGCGTTCACTTTCCGACCCAATTTCCAGCGAGATTCCAATTCGGAGGTACCGGGTGTTCACTGGGTCGTTGAGATTGACGACAAAGGGGTCGAGCCCAACCAGCGGGCCCGGCTCATCGCCCGAGGCGCCCGCTTTTCCTTCACCCTCTTCGCCGTCTTCAGGTGCCTCGGCCACAGCCTGCTGTTCAGCCGCTGCGGCCGGGGCCGGTTTGGCCATAAAAAACACCGCTCCCCACGCCGCGTTGCACAACAGTGCGACCAAGATGACGGCTATCCAGGGGCCTTTTGAGGCTTTGGGTGGTGCGGCCACTATTTCTTCGCTGCTCTCATCCGACATATATCCTCCTATGGAATTTCCGCGCCGGCATCGCCGATAATTGCGCGGATCCGAACTAATTCTGGTTGTCTCAAGAGGCGCCCTTCCTGCGCTCCGCCCTCAAATCCGTAGCCCATCATTCGGGTTCTGGTGCCATTCAGCCCGGACTTAAAGAGTCGGCTGACTACGGCTTCAGACCGCTTGAGGCTGAGCTCCCAGGCGGCGTCTTGTTGCGTAAAATCACCTTCGCCTCGTACCCACGAATCGACGGCCACGTTGAGTCCGTCGTCTTTGACGACCGAAGCAAAACTCTTCACAAAACGTTCTGCTTCGGGGGTGAGCTTTGCGGTGCCGGGCTCGAAGGCCACGCCGCCGTCCAAATTCACCAAAACACCGTCTGGTCGAACTTCCACCCATGCCGAAGCATGAATCCCCGAGGCCTTGAGGAGGTCTTCCATCCCCAGCTTCACATCACCCTGTTTTGTCTCCGAGTGCGGCGAAGCGGTCAGGGCCTGCATCGCTGCAATCGTGTTGCTCACCCGTGACAGCTCAACATCGTCGAACTCGACGTTGGAGTTCTTATTGGTGCTGGGGCTCATTTGAATCCCGTCACGTGTCAGGGACTTCACTTTCTGGTCGTCCATGCTGGACATGGTGAGCAGCAACACAAAAAACGTGAGCATCAGCATGAGAAGGTCAGAGAACGTGGCCATCCACGCGTTGCTTGGCCCTCCTGACTCGGGTGCGGCTGGACGACGACTCATTTGCCACCCCGTGTAACAACGGGCATGAACACCACCTCGACGCGTGCACGATAGACTCCGGCTCGGTCGGGTTGCGAATCGCCGAATCCTGCGGCCGTGACCTGCGCGGGATGAATTTTGTGATTGGCTGCCATGTACCGGTAGACCGAAGCCGCACGACGCGCCGAAAGGTACCAATTATTCGGTGACGGCGATGAATCAGCGTGCCCTTCAATTCGAACGGGGATCCGCAGTTCACGAATCAGGATAGCCAATTGGTCGAGCGTACCAAACGCGGACGGAGCCACTTCGACTCCACCTTTTTTGAAGATCAAATCGGGGCCAACGCTGACGACGATTCTTCCGTCCTCAAGCTGTTCAACCAGAAGATTTGTATCGCCTTCCAATTTAGTTCTCACAATTTGCTCGAGATTATTTCCGGCTTTCGCGGCCTTTGAGGACTCAAATTCCATCTCGACCTGAAGCCTTTGCTGTTCGAAACCAGGAAGGGTTCCAAAGGTACCGACAAGCGATCCCATGGCGGCACGGCTACGTGACACGTCGGGGGTTGCCAGCGAATTCAACATGATGAAAAACGCCAGCAAGATCATGGAGAGCGCCGTAAAGAGAACAATGAACTTGTCCTCTGGCTTGCCCGCTATTGCTTGCTTTCTGCGTGCCATCGTTTAGCCCTCCGCCGAGCGACGTGATGGGGACAAATCTGCTTCGAGTTGTTGCGACAAAATTCGGGGATTTTCGCCGCGAGCGATGCCCATCAGGCCCTTGATGACCAGCTGCTTCACAAGCAACTCTTCCTCGTGTCGAACCTTGAGCTTGCCCGCGATCGGTGTGAACACGACGTTTGCCAGAAGGGCACCGTAGAAGGTGGTCAAAAGGGCCACAGCCATGGCAGGGCCGATACTTGCGGGGTCATCCATGGCCTGGAGCATCTGCACCAGCCCAATCAGAGTTCCAACCAGCCCAAGAGCCGGAGCCGCAGCTGCCAACGAATCAAAAATTGCGGCTCCTTGACGGTGCCGAGTCGAAATCGCGTCGAGTTCATCCCAGAGCATGCCTTCGATTTTTTCCGATTCAACGCCGTCGACCAGAAGCTGAAGACCTCGTTTCAAAAACGGATCGTCGATGCCGCTGATGGCTCCCTCGAGTGCCAAAATGCCGTCCTTTCGAGTGGCTTCAGCGAATTGAAGGAATTTGGCGTTCTGCTCAGCAACGTCTGGAACCTTGAAAATGAAAACGTTGATCGCAACCTTGAAGGCCGACAGCATGCTGGCCAGCGGATAGGTGATGAGCGCGACGCCGCCTGTTCCGCCGATCACAATCAACATACTGGGCACATCCAAAAATGAATTGATGGACCCGCCGACCAAGATCGATCCAAGGATCAGACCAAAGGAGGCAAGTAGTCCAAGTATTGTTGCGATATCCATGAAGCTCCTCTCAGTTATCTGACGAGTCCGAGTGAGGTACTCGCAACCCTCGTGCCGAACATCAGGTTCATCGGCGCAAATCCGGAAACCTTGAGGCCTATCTTGACGAAACGGGGCGTGATTAGTTTTTTAAGTGCCCGTCATTATATAGATCCGGAAAAGTCTTCCGCCCCGGAGTCAACGATCTGCTCCGATGGATAGGGAAAAGATTTCCGATCCCGACAGGCTCTTTTAGACGAATATAAAATACCTCATGTTTTAAGGTGGCTTAACGCTTTCGGCGAGGTTGGTACGCGTCTTGTATTGTACCTAGAACGTATTGAACCACCGAGGCATGGATGTCCGCAGAACCCATCGACGCATTTCCACCTGAAGAAAAAAAGGTCGAGAGCTACGATCTAACTCAAGCACAGCTTGGGAGAGGAACGCGGCCCGAGACTTTGGTGCTGATCGAAGAGCGACTCGCCACATTGCTGGCCA
>JBFFMO010000169.1:0-7465 GCA_041554035.1 Allomicrovenator sp.
GAATTTGTGGGTATTTTCGGACGTGTCGGCGACGACGAATCTCAGGGCGCGCTGACCCGCGGGGCGTCTCATGGAGCGCTCTACGCCCAGTCTGAAATCGACACAGATAAAGTCCTGGGCATTTTGGGAGGTTTTGCCGACCCCATGGATTTAGGCGATTATTTGGTCGGTTTTTTCAGCCTCGCTCGCGAGGCGGCCCAGCGCGACCCACGCCTGATTGCGCTGATCGATGAATTGATTTGCAACGCATCGGAAGAGGAGTTTCTGGAATTACTTCCCGGACTCCGCCTGGCGTTCACGTTTTTCACGCCCTTCGAAAAACACCGACTTGTCGACGAATTATTTGCTGAAAAACAGGCGAGCCATTCGAACATCGAAAAGGCCGACCGCGCGATGGGCGCTGAGCTTGAGGCGAAGATCCATCAGATCGTGTCGGCGTACGGGCTTCGCGGTCTGCATCTGTTTAACTCAGATGCCCAAGGAGAATCCGAATCTGAATCGAATGGAGAGTCCAGCGATTCACAGGATTCGGGTCAATCGGGAGACGACGGCGCAGAAGAGGGCTCACAATGTGACGCCTCCGGCTCGACCCAAGCGGGCGGAAAGGGAGGTCCAAGCGGCTCACCAACGGGACAAAGTCAGCCTGGCCAAAACCAAGGCCTTCAGCCCTCAGCCTCGAAAGCCGATAAAACGACCCGGTCCACGCGCTGGCAACTGGTGCTCGGCGCTGGAACCTCCGGAGCATTTGGAGAACTGCCCAGCCAATGGCAACAAAGAGAACGCCTCTTAGGCTGGCTCTACGACCGCGAATACGGTCCCGGCCGCGGTATCCGTGGCACCGACCGCCGCGGCTCGCTCGACGATTCGCAGATGACGGTGCCGGATTGGATCAATGGGGTGCACGCCCTTTTCCCAAAACGAACGATCGAACGTCTCGAAAAAGACGCGCTCGACCGCTATCAAATCGAAGACCTCGTCACACGCCCCGAAATTTTACGCAGGGCTCAGCCCAATTTGACGCTGCTTAAGGCGGTATTACGTACTCAACACCTTATGAACGCCGAGGTGCTTCAAGCCGCCCGCGACATCATTCGAAAAGTAGTTCAGGATTTGATCGAGAAGTTATCCCGCGAAATCCACGCGCCGTTTTTAGGCTCCATCAATCGGAGACGCCGGTCTTACCTGAAGGTGGCCAAGAATTTTGACCCGCTGACGACGCTGCAAAAAAATCTAAAACACTTCGATCCGGTCCTAAAAAAGCTGGTGATTCAAGACCCTGTTTTTTATTCGCGAATTAGACGGCAGGTCGATAAGTGGAAGATCATCATCCTCGTCGACCAATCCGGTTCGATGCTGGACAGCGTGATTCATGCCGCGGTCACGGCATCGATTTTCCATCGATTAAATCAGGTCAAAACGCACCTGATTGCCTTCGACACTCAGATTGTAGACCTGACCGAGGCCGTCGACGACCCAGTTGAGACCCTGATGAAGGTCCAACTTGGTGGCGGCACCGACATCTGCAACGCCGTGCTCTTTGCGACAACGTTCGTCGAAGATCCCCGCCGAACGATCGTGATCCTAATTTCGGATTTTTATGAAGGCGGGCCTCCCGAACACTTGCTTGCCGCCTGCAAGTCGCTGGTCGATGGCGGCACACACCTTCTGGGACTCGCAGCGCTCGACCGCGACGCCAACCCCAATTACGACCGAGCGATGGCGGCCCACCTGGTCAACCTTGGCGCGCACGTTGGCGCCATGACTCCGGGCGAACTCGCCGCATGGATCGCGGAGAAAGTCCGATGAGTGTTCGTAAAGACATGTTGGCATTGTCTGCCGACGATCTGGTGAGTTTTGCAAATCGGGGCAATTTAAATCGCGCGCAACGAGACCTCGATTCAGGGCAATTTGCCGTCGAATATAAAATCGACCACGACGAAGTGATCGTCGTCTGGTCGGACCCGGCCACATGTGTTTTTCCGGCTGGGAAAACCGTTGCCGACGCTTTTTGCACCTGCCCCGCCACCAGCATTTGCCGGCATATCGTCCGCAGTGTGCTGGCCTATCAGCGCGACATGGCCCATGCCCAAACGCCTCAGGCGACCGGGCCGTGGAACCCGGGAGAGATGGGAGACGATGTCCTAGCCGCGGCGTTTTCCGCAGCGCTCCTGACAAAGGCCAAAGCCTTGGTCGAAGACTCGATGGTGGTTGAGCTGGTCCGAAGCGAAAAGCCATCGGCCCGTTTTCATCATCCAGCCCACACCGTTAAATTTCTGGTGCGCAACGATATCCGTTATGCCCACTGCAATTGTGCTGGTGCTTCGCCCTGTGTGCATTCTGCCGCAGCAGTGCTGGCTTTCAGACGGCTCCCTGCCGACCAAATCGCTGGCATCGTGACCACTGCGGATGAATCGCCCAAACAAGACAAATCGGCCGATGATGCGCTCGAATTGCTCTCGCGCCTGGCCACTCAGGGCATCGCCCGAAGTCCCGGCGAAGCCATCGACCGACTTCGCGGTTTGGGCTTGAAGCTCGCCGAACACGGCTGGGTATGGCCGGCAGACGTGGTTCAAGAGATCGCCCAGGCTCATGCACTTTATCATTCGCATGACGCGCGTTTCTCGGGTGATGAGGTCGCGGGGCTTTTTGGCGAGTTGGCCATCCGGGTCGACGCCCTGGGCGCGCCGGCCATACCGGTGCCACGTTCATTTGTGCAGGGGTCTGCAGCCGATGAAGCCACAAGATTGGGTCAGTCGCGTTTCATCGGTTTGGGCTGTCTGGCTCGGGTGCAACGCGGGCACGTCGACATGTTGGCGCTGATGCAAGACGCCGCGCACGGGCGAGTGATCGCCGTAACCCACCGCTTCACTGAACCCCACGACGTAGAAGAAATGCCTTCGCTGGCCGAGCTTGGATCTCGACTGGTATTTCGTGGAAGGTCCCTGGCAAGCTTTGGGGCAGGACAGATCGTGATGCAGCAGGCCAAGCTGACCCAGACGCACCGCCTTGATCTGGGAAAAGCCCAGGCGAGCGTCTACGCGCAGAATTTTCGCTGGGAAGAACTCCTCGCTCCAGTGCTGGTTGATGGATTCGACGAACTCCAAGCCCGCCTCGCAAGCCTTGCCCCCGCGTCATTACGCTCACGACGGGTGGGCGAAGACGTGCACGTTTGCCCCATCCAGAGTGTGGAAAACGTCATCTTTGTGGAGCGAACCCAATCCGTGATCGCAAAGTTGATCGCCACCGACGGATCCCACGGCATCTTGGAATTTGGGTATTCTTCGCGAAACCGCGACGGCTGTGAGCGACTTCTGACCTGGCTCAACAAATACCCCGACGGATTGAGATTTGTGGCCGGCACCGCCATAGCAGGGCCAAATGGCGTGGTGTTGGCTCCCACGGGCTTGGTTTTTGAGGTCCAAGATGAGTCAGGAACCCGACGTGAGCTGATCCAGCCTTGGGTCGACAGCTTGGACGCACACCTAGAAACATCGACCGCCACGTTCCAACCCTCTGAGCGTGTGAACGCCCCACTGGGATGGTTCATCGCACAAAGCGGCAGCGTCTTGGGCGATATCCTTGTTCAAGGCTTGGACGATTTTGTAGGATGGTCAGATGTTGAAGAGCTGGGACGCGTCGGGGAGGAACTTGGCTTTCAAGGAATCTCTCGCGCTTTTGACGAGTTATACAGCCATAAGAATACGGTCGCGCTTTTTGAGGCTCTGGCCTTGAACTCGCTGCTTCAGGAGGCTTGAAATGAGAATGCCAGAAACGGCAATGACAGCCGCCGCCGCACCCATCGGGTGGCTGATGAAGATCTTGGTGGCCCTTGGAAAGGCCGCGTATTGGGTGGTTCGGCTGGTGCTTTGGATTCTGAATCGGCGGAAGAAGTAGTTTATTCTTCTTCGCCGAAGGCTTCCGAGCCGTCGGCTTCGGATTCCGATCCCTCAACACCAAGCATGCGGTCGACTTGATCCCAGGGATCGTCAACCCGTGTGAGGTCTTCTTCTAACAACTTCCAAAGTCGGCCATTTTCTTCAGTGAGGCCCACGACCTGCGCCGCCAGCGCCAAATAGTCGTCCGCCTCGGCCTGATTGGTCGCGCGATGTTTAAGCTCACCCTCAGCGTTATAAATCACGTAAAAACGCGACATGCGCTCCACTCGCCAACCACGGGGTTTGACCGGAACGGGCCTCTGAATCTCTTTGAGCTTCTGTTCAAAGGCTTCTTTGCCTTCGCCCTTAATACGCAAGCGATCACGAGCTTCTTTGCACAGGCACTTGTATTGCTGACGATACTCAATACACCGCGTCCACGCGATGGTGCTCATCTTGAGAGGGCATTCAATGGGTGCATTTACACGGTCACCAAAGTCCAAAGGCATGGTCGCTCAGTGTGTTGCGGGATAGGTATTACGAGTTCTTTGACTCCAAGAACTTACCCCGGAGCGAGGGCAATCTGCAACAGGGATCCATTCACACCCCATCTGCGAGTCCAATTGCACGTGCCACAGCACGGGGGTACATCATGTGTTCAAGCGCATGAATCCGAGCCGAAACGGCCTCAATCGTTTCCCCGTCTTCCACCGCAATGGCCGCCTGAGCCAAAATCGGCCCCGAGTCCAACTCCTGGGAAACAATATGTGCCGTGCATCCAACGATGCTCACGCCAGCGGCCAGGCTCTGACCTATGGCGTTGTACCCGGGGAAACTTGGCAACAGACTTGGGTGAAGATTCACAATTCGGCCCGGAAACGGACCGAGCAGCTTGTTCGTGGCGATCCGCATCCAACCCGCCATCACGATCCATTCTGCGTTTGCGCCTTTCAACACCTTGGCCACCGCCTCATCGAATTCAGCCCGAGTGTCAAAATCCCGATGATTTACAACGGCCGAGGGCACACCCAGCCGAGCTGCGCGGTCGATCACACCCGCACCGGGATTATTGCAGACGACCACCGCAACCTGAGCGTTCAAAACCCCTGTTCGGGTGGCTTCGACAAGCGCTTCAAAATTACTCCCGCTCCCCGAGGCGAGCACAGCCATGACGACCTGACGTCGATTGGCGTGCATTTTCGCCAGTGAGGGGGAAAAGATGGCATCCAACATAATATCCTTTAGAATCTTTCGTGGCGGAAAGTCTTGGTCTTCTTTATCCTAAGAACATCAAAATTTCGTCAAACATCTGGCAAATTCGCCACCCTTTCGTTCTCTTGGACTCCGAAATGAATTTCAGACGCCTATCAGTTTTGGGTCTGTGTGCGGCCTTATTATCGTTGTCAGCATGCAAACCTTCGTTCACTGACAGTTCCTGCCAAAGCGACGAAGATTGTTTCGCGACCGAATATTGCTCCACTTTCAAGATTTGTTTGACAGGTTCGCCCATCGTTGAGGACCTCGGAAACGACGTCATAACCGAAGATATGGGCACGGATTTCGACGCAGCGATCGACATGGAGGCCGACGTCGAAGTCGACGCACCTCTCGATGTGGCAATGGACCAGGACTCCGACGGCATTCCTGACGATTTCGACAACTGCCCAGAGATCGCTAATCCAAATCAAGAGGACAACGACACCGACGGCGAAGGCGACGCCTGTGACACCGACGATGATGACGACAGCGTCATCGACACCGCAGACAATTGCCCATTCATCACCAATCCGACTCAGGAAGACCGCGACCTCGACGGACTTGGCGACGCTTGCGACCCCGACAGCGACGGAGACGGCATCAACGACGACGTCGATAATTGTGTCGACGTCATCAACACCAACCAATCCGATCTTGATGGCGATGGGTTGGGAGACCCTTGCGATGACGACATCGACGGAGACTCCATCCTTAACGTCAGCGACAACTGCCCGTCTGACGTGAATTTGGCGCAAGACGACAACGATGGCGATGGCGAAGGCGATGCCTGCGACGACGACATCGACGGCGATACCGTTCTTAACGTCAACGACAATTGTGACTTCACACCCAACACAAATCAGGCCGACGCCGACAACGATGGCGTGGGCGATGCCTGCGATAATGACGTGGACGGAGACGGCGTTGCCGACAACGTCGACAACTGCGTGAACACGCCGAATGCCACCCAGTTGAATTCGGACGGCGATGCCTTTGGCGACGCCTGCGACAACTGTGTTTCGGTGTCCAACCCAAATCAGGCCGACGCCGACAACGATGGGTTTGGCGACCTTTGCGACAACTGCCCAAATATCATCAATGCAAGCCAGAGCGACACAGACCTCGACGGTTTAGGCAACGTTTGCGACAACTGTTCAACGATCGCCAACCCCGGACAGGAAAACTTCGACAACGATAGCTTTGGCGACGTTTGTGACGCAGACCGAGACGGTGACTCGATCCCCAACACGACCGACAACTGCCCCCTCCAACCCAATCAAACCCAGATTGACTCCGACAACGACGGTGTTGGAAACGTCTGTGATAACTGCTCGACCATCGCCAACTCCAGCCAACTCGACACCGATAGCGACACCTACGGTGACGCTTGCGACAACTGCCCGACCGTGATCAATACGGATCAGGCTGACACCGAAAACGACGGCGTGGGCAACGTCTGTGATAATTGCCCTGCAGTGAGCAACACGCTCCAAACCGACTTCGACAACGACGGACTTGGCGATGTTTGTGACCCCGATGTCGACGGCGACGGCACAGACGACGCCTTGGATGTCTGTCCCTCGGTCCCCGACCCCGCGCACACAAACAGCGACTCGGACTCACTTGGCGACGCCTGTGATAATTGCCCGTCGGTCTCGAATATCTCCCAGACCAACTCCGATACGGACCTGCTCGGCGACGCGTGCGATAATTGCCCCACTGTGACCAACGAAAACCAAGCTGATGCCGACAACGATAGTATTGGCGACGTCTGCGACAACTGCTCCTCCATCGCAAACCCCACACAAACCAATTCGGATTCCGACACGTTTGGTGATGCATGCGATAATTGCCCCACCATCACCAATCAAGATCAGGCAGATACCGACACCGACGATATCGGCAACGTTTGTGATAATTGCCCGGCTGTTGCCAACACGAGCCAGGGGAATTCAGATGGCGACACGCTTGGGAATGCCTGCGACAACTGCCCATTGGTCGACAATCAGTCACAAACCAACTCAGACACAGATAACGTCGGCGATGCCTGCGACAACTGCATCACGGTCGATAATCAGAACCAGATGAATTCTGACACCGACACCCTCGGCGACGCTTGCGACAACTGCGTCACCGTCGCCAACGAGTCACAAACCAACTCAGACACCGACACGCTGGGCGATGCTTGCGACAACTGCGTCACTGTCACCAATGAGTCACAAACCAACTCCGATACGGACACGCTGGGCGATGCCTGCGACAACTGCGTCACCGTCACCAATGAGTCACAAACCAACTCTGATACCGACACGCTGGGAGATGCCTGCGACAAC
>JBFFMO010000170.1:0-7459 GCA_041554035.1 Allomicrovenator sp.
GCATTTACCCCAGTCGCCGAGAGACTTCCCTCAGCCGCCGGAACCTCGCCCCTCAAGTCCACATCGAGTCGGAAAAGCATCACGTTCTGAGTGGCTTTATCGACGGGAAGCTGCACCAATTTGGCGTTGCCACCATTGCTGACAACCAGCGCCTGTGCGCCTTGGTCCATCGGCGTGAGCTCACGTGTCCCGTTGTATTCGGCCGTACCGTCTAAAAAGATATTCAGCGACGGAACGTAGGTGATGGCGTGATTAAAGACATGCATCGAGGCCGGGAATTCATCGACTTTCCCAAGGCTTCGGGTGCGAACCAGCACCATCTCGGCGTCCACGCCCGCTTCATCCAGCAGAACTTTCAGCAGCGCAGCTTTATCCTTGCAGTCACCGAAACGATTACGGAAAGCCGAGGTCGTTCGGTAGGGCTTCCACCCGTGAATTCCAAGGCCGACGTGCAGGTAGCGTGTGTTGCGAACCACGTAGTTGTGGATGGCCCGTACTTTCTCGTCCACGGTCTTTTTACCCTTGGTCAAGCGGCGGACTTCGGCACGCATTTCGTCATCGACGATCAGCTGTTCCTTGATCAGATTCCACCACCAGGCGCCGATATCGTCCCAGGTCTCTTTATTGGAGACGAGCAGGTAGTCGTAGACATCCGTTGCGCCAGGTTGGTCGGGATCGGTTTGAACATTGGGGATATCCTTGAGTTCAAACGACGTGGAACGAAACCCTTCGGGAAGCTTGCCGTCGCCGGGAACAACGTTTTCGGTGCGTGTGTGTTCAAGGCGAGGAACACGGAAAAATAGTTCCCAGGATTTGGGGTAAAGCACGGCATAACGCGCGAACGCGAGCGGTCGACCGCCCTGCAAATATTGGATATCTCCAAAATAATCGCCGCGGAAATTAGCGTTGGCGACCTGCGATAAACGCCACTGAACTTCGACCAAATCGCCGACTCCAACGTTGTTGGCGCGGACATTTACAAAAGCTGTGTCGTTGTAGGTGGTCGAGGCCTTGCGTGACCCGCCGGACTCCCATTGGTCATAATCTTCCGAAACGCTGCCGTCGGCCTTGTAGATTCGCACGCGCAGCACATCGACGCGCTCGTCGCCCGCCTGAAAAGCGATTTGCTGAAATTTCGCATCATCGATGCCGTCGGGCGCCTGCACACGGTCGACCCGTTGGTGGACCTGTTGCGACAGACCATTGGCGGCGACGTAGACCACGGACTGGTCGATGATTGAATCGTAGTTGAAAGGGGTCGGTGCGATATTTTTTGCAAATTCACGGACGTCGTCAAAAAACCAGGCGTCCCAGAAGCGGTTTTCCTGGGGCCTCAAAAAGGCCGAATAGTCGCGTAAGAATTGGTCTTGTGGCCGGCGCTCAAGTGCGGATTCGACGTCAGACCGAGCTTCATCGAGCCTTCCCAGAGCCACCAACAATTCGGCCCGTTCGCGCCAGGTATCTGCATCACCTGGATTGATTGAAATCATCTGCGAGAGCACCGCGAGCGCATCATCGTTGCGCCCCAGGGCGCGCAGTTGCTGAACTTCCTCGCGGGCGCCGCCCATGGACGCAGGTGATGCGAGGCGCCAGCGTCGGATCAGGGCCAGCGCTGCTTCGTGTTCACCACGCGTCGAAAAGTCCCGGACCTGAGCCCAGATATCCGACCCATTCAAGAACGATGTTTTGGCCGACTTCTGGATCCATTCTTCACGTTCTTTACCCGTGCCCATTTCACCGATCAGACCCAACATACGATTGATGAACGCAGGCGAAGCCTTGTCGGGAGCAGCTTTCAGGACGTTAAACGCCTTTTCGCTAAATCCGCGAGCTCGAAACCAGCTCGACAGCGATAATCTTGCCGGCAAAAAATCGGGTTGTGCTTCGACCAACTCCTCGAGCATGCGGCGCGCTTCCAACTGCCGCGTTTCGGGAATGCCGCCTTCGTATAAGGCCGCCAGTCGACTGATGATAAATGGATCTTCGGGGGCGCGTTTAAATGCGGCCTCAACGATGGCCAACTGACGAAATTCTTCGTCGTATAATTCGGCGGCGAGCGCCTCTTGGCGGGGTGTAAGCTTGGAGGCATCCGCAAGAATACGCACGGCAACATTTCGCCAGGGCGTCGACACATCTCGGTTCGAAATGTCCTTCCATAACCATGCTGAATGAAGCGCGTCCTGCGCGACCGGACTTTCGGCCAATTTGGCCGTCGCGGTGCGAAGCGCACGTGTGTCAGGAACCATCTTTGCCGCAGCTGTGACCGCTGGCGGCACAAAACGCGGTGAGGTTTCAGCGCCAGCGATCGCAAATTTAAGCGGTTTCAAATTGGCGTCGACCAAACGAATAACGGCTCCAAGTGTGTCCGATCCGGTCGAACCCACTTTGAGCAAAACGGTGTTGGCGCCCTTTTTCAGGTCGACCTTCCACCCCTCATTATCGGCTGACATCCCGAAATCTTCTTTATTCTGTCCGACCAAAACACCGTTCACCCAAACCCGATAGGCTCCGTGGGTGCCCAGCAAGAGGGTCGCTTTCTGCGCTTTGTCGACTTCGACGAACGTCGAAAGATAAATCACCGAAGCCTGATCGGGCTCGATCACCTGATTCAGCCAGTATTCGCATTGTTGATCAAATCGCGGCAGGTCGCGCCACGTGACGTCGACAACCTTGCCCGGGAACGGACCCTCTTCGCCAGTCTCGGGGCCCATGGGCGCCATCAGGCCTTCCATGTTTTCGTTCCCAAAGGGCCCAATGATCGACCAATCGGTCAAACACCCTTGAGTCGCCATCAGTTGTTCGGCGCGTGGTCCGTAGACGTCAGACTGTGCATCCACGGCGGCACGAGCGGCCACCTGGGTCAATTTGAAGGCCGCCAACGGATTCTTGGCCTTCAATGAAGCGTCGAGCATGCGCGCTCGATACGCCTCGAATTCCATGTAGGACGATAATCGTTCCGCGGCACTGACGGCTTGCAGAGCAATGGGTGCTCTGGCGTCGTTTGTCGCGCGTGAAATCAGCACCTCGAACTCGTTCTCGAGTTCAGACGCTTGTGCGGTTCCGCTGCCAAGCCATGTGGCGAGGAGTAGGACCGGCGTAAGTATCGTGAGAAGTCTCATGAATCGCCTTCGTATGACTGCGTGTGGGCGTCGATTTCATCCCACATCTGCCGCATATTGACCAGTGGAAGGACGCCTCATCCCGTGTAAGATCCACTCAGGACTTAAACGATTCACGGAGAAATCATGTCTGATCTGATTACACAATTTGAAGAAGCAGCCGCGAACGCTCAAAACCTCAAGAAGAAACCCGACAACGACACGTTGCTCAAGTTGTATTCCCTGTACAAACAAGGTTCCAAGGGCGACGTCGCGGGTTCACGTCCTGGTTTTACCAATCCGGTGGGACGCGCCAAATTTGATGCCTGGGCAAAACTCAAAGGCACCTCAAAAAACGACGCGATGCAGTCGTATATCGATCTGATCGGCAGCTTGCAGTGAGCAGTGAGCGGTGAGCGGTGAGCGGTGAGCGGTGAGCCATGGTGCGCAAGGCCCATGGTCGTTTTCGGCTATTGGTTGTTTGGTGGCCAGCAGTGAAATTTATGGCTTGGTCATGACAAAAAAGCGGAAAATTATTTCGGCTGTCCTTGCGTTCAGCGTGTTGGTCGTCGTCCTAACCACCCTTGGTTGCGCCTCGATGCAAAAATGGCTGGACCGGTCCGGCATCGAAGATTACGCAGCGGAGTTCGACTCCAAGCCGATCGTCGCCGACCACCCTTCCCCGCCCAAATCACTCGAAGATCTGGATGCCAGGACTCGTCCGGCGCAGGTCGAAATTGCAGTCGGCGGGATACCGCCGTTCGAAGTCGACGGCGCCAAATTTAGCGAAGCATGGCGTTTTCCCTCCTCCGTTTCCCAAGACCCGGCCGTGGCAACCGCCACGTTTTTTGTGTTCAGACATGGACCCATCGGTGAGCGACCGGTCGTGATCTGGCTTCCAGGCAATGGTTTTGGGCCCTTGGCCTACCCGCTGGTGGGGCATTTTTACGATAACATCTACGATGCGGGCTACGACTTGTTGGTCTGGGTCCCGCCTTTTCACGTGAACCGCGTCGACGGTCAAGATTCGGGCATTCTAGGGGTAAACACCTCGGAAAATATTCACGTTTTGCTCGAGAGCGTCCGCGAAATCCGCACCGTGATGGCCAATCTGCGACGAAATGGGGTCCATGCCATCGGCGGTTGGGGTGGTTCAATGGGGGCCGCGATTTTATGGTTGGTTTCGGCCGTCGAACCGATGGACCACATGTCATTGATGATCCCGGTTTTGGACTGGCGAACGATCACGATGGACCCGCCCGAAATGTCCGCTCTGACGCGTAAAATCGAGGCGAGCGGCATCTCGAGGCAGGAACTCTCTGACGCCTACCTTTGGATTTCGCCCGTTTCCTACGCCACAAAAACCAAGCCCGATCGAATTCAAATTCAGCTGGGCGAATACGACCAACTGAATCCCGAAAAATTCGTGCGCCAATTTGCCAGCGACCGGGGAATCGAGGACGTCACGGGCTACGATCGCAGCCACGCGACGATCCTCCTGACTCCCAGCCTCTATGAAGATTATCGAGTCTTCCTAAAACGAATCGCCCAAAAGAAATGACGTTTTCAGTCAACGTAACAATCTTTGGGACCTTCGCCGCCACGTGCAACGCAACGTGGAAACTCCTCGGAGCAATCGTCAGCTGTCCGGCACATCGCGCAGGTAAAATCCACGCAATACCCTTCGGCACAATCCTCTTGAACGTCACACCTCTCATACTCTTTGAATGATATTTGATACGACCGAAGCTTGGCGGTGTTGATCTGATTTAGCATCGACGTTTCGACTTCGAGGATCGCCTCGGGATCTGGGCGGACAAACCCCTGATATTCTGTGAATTGAGGCTCTATGTACCAAGTACCATAAGCGTTGTCGGCGACGCTGTAGTTCAGACTGATGGCATAGTCGGTGCCAACGGGTTCACCAAAATCGAGCATGGTGAAGGTGTAACGAATGTATTTCGGTTCCGACAACGTGAGCTTGTAGTGGTCGATCTCGAGAGCTCCAGCGCAGATACTTCCGTCATAGGTTGCATTTCCATCCTTAAACTCGACATCGACCACCACGGGTTCGGAGGTGTGATTACAGCCATCGACCAGAACACATTGCCCCGGTGCATTGGTGTCATCGTCCATGTCTTGCACGATCGGTGGGCAATCAGCCGCAGGATTTGAGCCGTAACAGCTCGAAACGCATTCTGGCGCCTCAGCAGTGCAATCGGCCGCCGAAGCACAAGTTTCTTCTGGAATGATCGGCTCTTCGTCATCCGAGCACCCAGAGGCCATCCCCAGTAGGCCTACCAAAACGATCGACTTGATTCTCATTCTGCCCCCTGATTTGACATGCATGTTTTGGGTGTGCGGCCGGCAACGGCTCCCACACACAGAGCCGCCAGTATTGCTCCCAATATAGTTTTCATGTTCACCCTGCCTTTTGTTCAATTTGATATCAGACGATTACATATACGATGGCCGTTTCTCGATATTCAATTCGCAGCTGCGATTGAGGCAGGACGAAACAACGCGCCGGACTCTCACTTTTGACGGGGCTTGGTAACAGCAAATTTAGGTGCGATTTGTCACCTAAGGCACAAGACGATGTCGAACGGGCCTGATACGATTCCGCCCTCAACTGTTCAAACATGAACCCTGACCCCAAGAAAAATGAAAAACATCGGATACATCGCTTCTCCCAACGCCATCGAAACGGGCACGGTACTCACTGATGCAACACTCAAGGTGTCATTGAAACCCGAAGATGCGTTGCGCTACGACGGCCTGTGGCCGGATGGACAGGTGTCGAAGATTTATGAGCTCCGAACCACCCATGATCCCGAACCCGCCGACGCACAAATGACGGCGGCTGAATGGGTCGCCACGGGCGAGGTCCCGGCTGGACCTCCGATGGAGAAGTTGAGCGGACTCTTTGTGGATTTCGAGTCAAAGATGCTCGAAGAGCAACTGCTTTGGCGGCAGGCTTACACACCTGGAAAGGTCGATGTCGGCGAAATCGAAGAAGCCCTTCAAGAGGCGATCGACGCCCGCGGGCTGCGTCATTGGACGCTGGTTCGCTCGCCGTCAGCCGAAGTGCTGCGCCGAGCAGCGGTGGATCCTCAAGGGTTGTTTTCGTGGTCTGCTGCCGCGACCAAATTGGCCTGGGATGCGTGGGAACTTGAAGCCGACGAGGACGAGGTGCTCGATCTCGCGCGGCGGGCAGCCTGGACGGCTTGGTACCACCCGGTGTTATTTGATTCGGACGCAGCGTTTGCGGCTCACGAAAACGTTCATCCTCGTTCGTGGGATGCCTGGGCGGCTCTGGTCACCTATTACACGGCGTCGCAGGGTTGGATCGACACCGAACCCGAACGACTGACGGTCGGAGTTCGCGAGGCTTATCAGAATGGGCTCGCGATGCTCAAACCGACAGGACGCGGCATCTTGCAGTGGGCGATCTGATGTTGAGCTCGGAGCAAATCGAGTATTTCGGCAAGAAGCTTGTCGATTTACGCGAAGAGCTTGAGCGACAGCTGATCGACCATGAAAGCTCTTCGGCCACTGTGGACCTCGACCAGCCGATTGGGCGGCTTTCGCGGATGGATGCCATGCAACAGCAGGCGATGGCCAAAGCCAACCGCACGCGGGCGGCCACGCGAATCCAAAAAATCATCGCAGCACAGCTTGCCATCGAACGTTGTGATTACGGCGAATGCCGAATTTGCGGCGAAGATATCGGGCTGAAGCGTCTCGAGATCGCGCCTGAGACTCCGCTCTGCATCACGTGCCAGCAGAGCCGAGAATAGTCTCAGGCGTAGGTGCTGTGCAGCCAAAAATCATCTGGCAGCGCGGCGATATCGATGACTTCGCAACCAATCCCATCGGTGCACACCAAAAAAAGTGGGTTGGCGTCATCCTCAAAATATTCACCGCCGGATTCTGGCACAGCGTCGCCAGGATAGATCGCAGCGACCGTCCATCCCGATGCTGCCAAATAGACACCTTCATCGCGCAAGGAAAGTGAAGGCTCAGCGTTCAAGGCCGCCCAGAATTCCGCAGGAATGGCCGAGGCGTCGCTCTTCAAGTCTGCGCGCTGAAGTCTACGCGGGGTCGCGCCGCCGGTGTAGGCCTGAACCAGACCAATCACGGCCGGAGCCGATTCGTAATCTGGATCGACGTCGCCGTCGTCTTCCCAATTGATCGTCGTACCAAGGTGCACGTAGGCGAGCGGAAGTCCGGTTTTAGCCGCCCATTGACGCACGAGGCGTTCGAGGCGTTTGACCTCACCCGCAGTGGCAGGCTCGTCCACATATCGCCCGGCGACCAGAAGAGCCCAGTTTTCTAATTCATCAAAAGTATCAAAGCCA
>JBFFMO010000171.1:0-7448 GCA_041554035.1 Allomicrovenator sp.
CGAAACCTGCATGGACCGTGGCAATCTGGCTGCAGGCGCCTATCTGGAAGCCGGCACGTATTGGGTCGCAGCGGACTCCTGGGTCGACAGCGAAGGCATCGAATACGCGGGGGATTTTGAACTCTCGATCAACCTCGTCCGCGCCGAGGACTTGAGCGCCGCCGGCATGAATATCGAGATGGCCAAAGACGCCATGACGGCGTTCAGGACTTCCTGGCAACGCTCGGAAACCAAGCGTTTTGAGTACACGATCACCGATTTTTCGATGCACTCGCGGCTCAAACGCCAGTGGATCATTCAATTGGCGACGGGCGAATTGCTCTACAACCTCACGGTCGGTCACGGCGAGGCCTCGATCGTGGGGGATGACCTCGGATTTGCGTCGGTATTTTCGAATACGCCTGCAAGCCACCAATCGAGCCTGGGCCTGATACGCACGGCCGAAACCTACACCGGTGACTACGGGTATTCCTTGCGGCTTGATGGGCTTGAACCGGGTTTTAACGACAAGGTTCGGGAGCGTTTCATCGTCGTGCATCCTTGGTACGGCAATCAGGCGCAGACCGTCGCGACCGAAGGTTGGGTGGTTCCGACCTGGGGTTGTGCCACAATCGACCCGGTGGTCTCGGAAGCGGTCATCAACACCATCAGTGGTGGCTCGTTGATGTTCTTCTGGTATCCCGACACGGCTTGGCGCAACACCTCGACCTACCTCTAGGTCGAAAACCAAACACGCAAAACCAAAGGGCCCCGCATGGGCGTAATCTACCTATTTTCTTATATTCTAGGCGGACTGGCGGTTGCACTTGGCACCTCGCACCTCCTGGACGCCATCCAGGAACCAGAACCGATTTTGTCCGCCCTGCAATTCATTGGGTTTGGAAGTTTCTTGATCGTAAGTGGAGGCATCCTGCAGGCCGTCGTCGCCAAACGTCGTGAAAACGACGGACTCCTGGGAACTTTTCCCGTGATGGGCATCAAAGGAGCAGCCATTTCCGCTGCGATATGGCTCGTGCCTTTAGGCTGGGCTTGGGCTCAGTTCGAAATGTTCCAGAACCCGATCGACATGTACCCATTCTTGAGCATGTTCGGCGCCGTGGCATTGGCGTTTGGGTTGGGTTCGCGCGCCGTGCAGAGCTCCCCGATGCGCTCCGCGATTGCGATGATGGTCGTTGGTTTTGTGGGCATGCCTGCAGGGATCTTGAGCATCGCCCTGTCGACTTCGCATTTTAACTACCATCTGAGCGACGTGCGAACGACGATCAGAGACTCCACGACCTACGAGACAAAAACCTTCATCGACCATGCCGACGAACCGGCATTCATCCACGAAGAGTCCGGGATTGGCGACGAAACCTCCGAGATCCTTGAGGCCTTTGCCAATGCCAAAACCATCGACGTCACCGAAGAAATCGCGGCCGGGCGGATGCGAATGCTGGAAGATGGCTCATATGTCGTGGTCAATCCCGACGGCACCGACGCAAAGATGGGCGGCGCTGAGGACTTCGGTGCCGCAATCGAAAACGCGTTTACCGCCGATGAAGCCGCGGCCGCAGAAAAGCGCGCAAAAGCTCGGCAAGAGTTCGAAGCAGAAATGGAAAAACGCCGTTTGGGCGGCCGTCTGTTCCATTGAGCCCTCGCACGATTCCTCAATAATCTAGGTCGTCGACGCCGATCGAAGTGACCTTCGGGCTCATCTGCCGTAGAGTCTCCCCAATTCCTCACACCACGGTGATTTTATGTCGACCAAATCAGAAATCGATAGCCTTGAAAGCTTGTTGCGCAAACTTCCCGAAGAAGATCAGGCCGAAGCATTTCGGATCCTTTATGGCAACATGCCGCAGCCCATGCCCATCCCAGCGACCGCTGCAGCATTGGCTGGCGAACACGACTTTGACGTCGCCGCTTATCGGTTTTCCGTGACGCCTGAACAACGCCGGGCCCCGCGTATTGTGCGCGTTGGCGTGATCCAGACCCAGATCGTCGAATCCACGAGCGCCCCCGTGGAGACTCAGTTTCAGGCGCTGTGTGCGCGCACTGAAAAGCTGATTCACGCCGCAGGCGCAATGGGTTGCAACGTCCTTTGCCTCCAAGAAGCATGGACGATGCCCTTTGCTTTTTGCACACGCGAGAAACAGCCCTGGCTTGAGTTCGCAGAACCGGTCGACGGCCCCTCCACACGCTTCCTCGCCGACCTCGCGCGCCGCTACAACATGGTCATCGTCTCGCCGATCCTTGAGCGCGACGAGACCCATGGTGGCACCATTCACAACACAGCCGTTGTGATTGGAAATCGAGGAAATATCATCGGCAAACACCGTAAAAATCATATCCCACGCGTGGGTGATTTCAACGAATCGACCTACTACATGGAAGGCGACACCGGTCATCCCGTCTTTGCGACTCAGTTTGGGAAAATCGGCATCAATATTTGTTACGGACGCCACCATCCTTTGAACTGGTTGATGTTTGGCCTCAACGGCGCCGAGATCGTGTTCAACCCGTCAGCCACTGTGGGCGCGCTGTCTGAGCCGCTCTGGCCGATTGAGGCTCGTTGCGCGTCGATCGCGAATAACTATTTCACGGCCGGTATCAACCGCATTGGCACCGAGAGCTTCCCCAACGCGTTCACGTCTGGCGACGGACAGGCCGCGCATAACGATTTTGGTCACTTCTATGGATCAAGTTATGTCACGGCTCCCGATGGCGGCCGTACGCCTGGCCTTTCACGCACTCGTGACGGTGTTCTGGTCTCTGAAGTCGACCTGAACCAATGCCGTCAGGTGAAGGATAAATGGGGATTCCAGATGACTCAGCGACTCAACGAGTACGCCGATGCGTTGAAAGCGGCCGCCGCGCCTGACTTCCAACCTCAAGTCATCGCCGATAACGGCATTGAGTACGCGTCTACGGGTCATCAGATCGGTTCTGGCCACGGAGTTCATCAGCTGCAGCAGAGCCAGCCAGCGCGCCTCTCAGCCCCTCTCCACGCGGCACAATTGACGTACGCGAGCGCCGAGAAACAAGAGGACAACTCGTAAGCTCAAGAGCTCAGAGGTGATTCATGTCACGGACGAGGGGCGCCCGGGTGGTCCCATCACCGCTGATGACCATTCCGCCTTCGCTGATCGTCACTTTTCGTCCTGATGTCTGGCATTTCTCGAAACCTATCGAGTTCGCGTACAGGCGCCCAATTTTGGTGCATCCGTCAAAATATGCCACCGCTGCGCCCGATTTGTGCGCGTCGATGACCACCCCCGACACCTCCGCATAGCGCCCCGGCCGCAACCACGTCCTTAATGTCGTTAGATAGCCTGGCAGCAACGTTTCAATGGTCCCTCCCACGGCACCGGCTTGGTCAAGGCTGTAGGTATTTGGCTTATCCAACGTAAATCCCAGCGCGACCCCACGGTAACGAGGCGTCGCGACAAAATACTCGGGGAGAATCCGAGAATTCGAGTACGGCTGCAGATTCGCCGAACCAAGTTTGAGCACTCGGTTATAGGTACGCACGCCGTTTTCCCAGTACTCCATGACGACCAAGCCACGCTCGAAGCGCGGGGTAGTAGCCACGCCGTCCAGCCCATAATAACGCACGCCACGATAGCGAAATGTGTTGCTACAACTTGAGCGCGCATCCACTCCTTCGCATTCGTTATCGAATTGTCCATTGCGGCTCAGGTCCAACCTGTTGAACGGCTGATTCGCGATCTCGACATAAAATGGGTTCGTTGAAACCGAGTATTCCAACGGGTTTGATCTTGAGAAATCGAATCGCCACCCATCGAATTCAGCCAGCCGATGCACTTGAAAATCCGAAGCTGGCAGCTCGTCTAGATCCAGATAAAGCCGGCCACCACTTGAGGGCTCGGCGGCATCGAACATTTCATCTCTAACGCGCGTCAACGACCAGATCTCACTGTCGGTAAAAACATTATCATAGTGTTCCAACGCAAATTGAACGTCCCTGAACTCCACGGTTTCCGGGTCGTTATCGGCGTTGAGTGATGGAAGCTGCTGAAGTCTTTGCAAGAGCGCTGAACCGTCCACCTGACGGACGGCCACACGATATCGCCCTGTTCTTGTAATCTTCACCGCATGGGGAAAGCCAGAAGGGATGGGAGTGGGGTTGCTCACATCCACCACGGGTGCCGTGTTCAGCTCAAACATCTCCCAGGCCTGCTGCAGAAGTGCGCGTTCGTCCGGCAACAAGGATTGGTAAAACGGCGATTTGGACATCAACGCCAGATCGTCCCATGTGACCACACCATCCGCGACCGTGCCTGCCCGAAGAGTCTCCACTCGACGCAGGAAAGCGAGCATCTCTTCGGAGGCCTGAAATGACCACTCAGGCTCCCAGAATTTGGCCTTTAAGCTTCTTTTACGAAAGTAGAATGAACGCGCTTTAACCTGAGGCACGCCGATATCGGACCCGCGGATCAGGTCGGGTTCTGCTGACAGATCGACAGCGACTCTGGATTCCGCCGAGCAGCTCGCGGAACATCCATCACCGTCAACGGCGTTGCCGTCGTCACAGGCCTCGATGGCTGACTGTAGGCTTCCGTCACCGCAGTAGGGAAGTCCCCCAGCCTGGGCGTAAGCAGCCAAAGACGTGAAAGCAACCCGCCCCACATAGGGGACGGCATCGATCTCTTCGATAAACTCAAAAGGACGTTTTGCCACGATTCCGCGGGCCGCCCTGGCATCAAGCCCAACGGCGATGTCGAGCTCGTCAAATGTGGCGGAGTTGGCGACCTCTACGATGCCATAGGCGAGGTAACTCGTGCGCGATATCCCAAAGGCGTCGGCTCGGTCGTCGCAGGTCACACATTCGTCGATCGGGTCGACGGCATCTTGGGTTGGCTCGACATCACCGCATGCTGCAATGAATGCCACACAGATAATAATCCAGTAATTCCAATTCATTTATTCACCCTCTGCTGAAGTTATTCAGACATTAGGTGACGGCATGTCGGGATCCCACTTACACCACCTTACAAGTCGACTAGAGCTTGGTCAGTGAGAGCGGAGTGCCGCAATGCAGGCAATAGATAGCGCGGGGATTATGGCCTCTGGTGCCGCATTCCGCGCAATCACGGTCGTCGGCCTGGGCTTGTTTATGGAGCTCGGCGGTCACCACTCCGGTCGGGACTGCGATGACCGCGAAGCCTGTCAGCATGATGATCGACGCCATAATTTTGCCCAATAAGGTGACGGGAGCCATGTCCCCGTATCCCACGGTGGTGATGGTCACGATGGCCCAGTAGATCGACTGGGGGATGCTTGAAAACTGGCTGTTGTAGGGGTTCTCAATCACATAAACCAGCGTGCCCTCAACACATGCCAACGTCAGGACCGAGATAAAAAACACGAACATCTTTCGTTGAGACGCCCTCAACGCGGCCATCAGCGCCCCTGCCTCGCCAATATGGTGTGCCATCTTGAAGATTCGGAACATCCGCAAAAGTCGTAGGATTCTGACCACTGCCAAGTATTGAGTTCCCACCACAAAAAGCTGCAAATATGTTGGGATAATCGCAATCAAGTCGACGAGCCCAAAAAAACTAAACAGGTACCTCATCGGCTTTCGGCACACCCACAGCCGCACCAAGAGTTCTAGGGTGAACAAGCCGGTGAAGAACCACTCCGCGCGCCGAAGCCAGACGCCGTAGTCAGCCTGCAACCCAGCGACGGTCTCTAGCATCACGATGACGATGCTGACCCCAATCGCAACCAGCAGTGCGACGTCAAAGTTACGCGCAGCGGGCGTATCCGAAAGAAATATGACGCGCCAGAGCGCTTCGCGGCGCGGCGAGAGTGGTGGCTCGTGATTGATACGTTCAGTCATGGGTTTGTTTATCACGAGTCTTGGAGGCGAATCTAGGGACCGTTCTGGTCGACGATTACGCCGTAGCCCACAAGGAGATTCAGACAGGTGAAATCTTGATCGCCGCGCGCGGTCATCGAACATGCAAGGTAGTCGGCAACGATACAAACGTAGGGCCCCAGCTCAGCTGGCAGGCTCCGAGAAGCCACCGCTGAGTAGCACTCCGACACATCCCCGATATTGCAGTCGCCTTCGGTGGCGCAGGCTCGAGCTGCAACATCACACAAGACATTCAAATTGCATTGCCCGCCAAAACCATAGCCCAGCGCAGGGTCAAAACTCGTTGGCCCTGGTGTTTCGGCCGAATAGTCGATGTTGCCAGCCACTTCGGTGCCAAAACCATAGCCAGGGACGCTGGCGCTAAACGAAGAGTTTCCAGCGGCCGATGCCGAGAAATTCAGCGCTCCTGGCTGAAACCGAACATCTCTGAACTCTTTGGCGAGTTTGCCCCAGAGCGGTTGTTGAACCGTGCGGTCCGTGTCCAGCGGGCGTGAAACCCACTGCCAGCCTGCCGATGAGTGCGCAAAAGCCAGATAAGGGCCCTGAGCGTCGGAGAGCACGAGCGGAGATTGCACCGTCTCTTGATCAGACACGGCTTCACCGCAGCCCGCAAAAAGAAGCGCCACTAAAACGATTCCGTATTTCATGTTGTCCTCGGGTTTTTCTTAAGTCTACAGATCTCTGTATTGGAGCGCCAACACTTAGAAATACAGTTGAGCCGAGAGACCAGAGGTGAAGGTACCAAATCGGAACGGTTCGGTATCGTTCGGGCGTAAGAGGTCAATGCCGGCGCCGGTGTATCCAGCGACGCTGAAGACCGGAGTCACAAACCACTCGACGCCAAATCCACCCAAAATACCGAAGTCGACCGCGTCATTTCCAACGCTGGTGAACCCGAGGTTGATCTGCCCCAGGATAAACGGAGTGATTTCAGCACCGGGTCGCAGGTAGTATTTGAGGGCCGGAGCCAACAAGAGGTTAAAAACGTCGTCGTTGGGTGCCGTGTCGATGCCCAAACCGACATTGATTCCCAGATTCAGCTCTGGCGAAAGGCCATACCAGATGCCGAACGTGCCCGGTGCATATGGGTTTCCACCAGCTGGGATCGACAACGACAAAGAGGTCGCGCCGGAAGCCAATGAATTCGGACCGGCGGCAAACGCGGCGGTCGAAATAAGCGAGAGAAGGGCTGAAAAAAGAATAACGCGTTTCATGGGGACTCCTTGTCCGTTGAGTCACGTCGTGTGACCGAAAACACGCTAAGGCATGCCGGATGGTTGTCCAGTTTTCGGGTTATTCGACGCAGAGTTCCACGCCCCTTATCGCCAGCTTCGACGAGCCTTGATACGCGTAAATCTGCACGGCAGTTAGGCTTGGTTGGTCATTGGGGCTCAAGAATCCGGTCCAATCCAAGGCGTACCAATCGTAGACAAAGTCGTTGTCGACGGGACCACCGAATTGCTCCCCATAGAGCGGCGACCAGGCCCGGATCGTGGTGGACGAACCCGTGGCGTACGAGCGGCCTTGAACGTAGAGGGTCACAATATTAAAATTCAAACCC
>JBFFMO010000172.1:0-7431 GCA_041554035.1 Allomicrovenator sp.
GCCCGTTTCGACCTTCTCGGAACGGTAGGAAACCTGAGAGGTGTCTGGGCGTTGCCACAGGTAGACCGCGGTCGCAATTCCCCCGAGCACGATGGCGATCACGGCCCATCGGATCCAAGAGCGGCCACCGCCCTTTACTTGTCGTTTGATATCGTCTGCGGAAGGCTGGTTGAGTTTGGCTTGCACGGAATCCTCCAAAAAAGCACCGTTCGTAAGCATAAGACGCGACATATCTTAAGTGGGTCTGAAGCGGATGCACTTTCTTGTATCCCCACCTGATTTTGGCTTGGAGTCTCGTAGAAATTTACCAAATACGATAGCATCGCCACTCTTAAGACGACTTCGTGGGAGGCAAATCGAGTGATCATCGACAAAAAAAGCCTGCAGGCGTTGATCGAGGCGCTTCAAGACGATGGTTTCACCGTCATCGGACCGACGATTGATGCGGGGGCGATCGTCTACCAAGAGGTGGAAGAGCTGAACGACCTGCCGATTGGCATGGGCGCGGACCAAGGAGCCGGGCGATATCGACTGAAAAAAAGAGACGACGACGCCGTGTTTGGCTACACGCTGGGGCCCACGCCCTGGAAGCGCTTCCTGCATCCTCCCCGCACCCTGGTTTTCGAAACTCACACCAAAACCATGGAGCTTTCGCCGCCTGAACCCGCCCCGCGCTATGCGTTTTTGGGTGTTCGAAGTTGTGATTTGGCCGCGATCCGCATCTACGACCGCGTGATGCTCGGGGGCGAACACGTCAACGAACGGTACGCAGCGCGCCGAAACAATGTTTTCATCGTCTCGGTGCAATGTGCGGAGTCCTCGTCGACATGTTTTTGTGTATCGGCCAAGACAGGCCCACGAGCCGCAGACGGGTTTGACCTCGCACTCAGTGAATTTCCCGACGGAACATTTTTGGTGGAAATCGGCTCCGATGCTGGGCGGCAGATGATGCAAAACATCCCACACTCGCCCGCGAGTCCAGGCGAAGTTGATGCCGCCCACGCGATTTCTCAGAAAGTCGCGGCAGGCATGCAACGAAGCCTCCCGGAAAACGCAGCGCAAATATTACGGGACGCCCCCGAGCATCCGCATTGGGAAGACGTCGCTCAGCGCTGCCTGACCTGCGGAAACTGCACCATGTCCTGCCCAACGTGCTTTTGCACCGACACCGAAGACACCGTGAGTCTTGATGGCGCCGTGGCCCAACGCTGGGAGGAATGGGCAACCTGTTTTACGATCGACTATTCGCATATGGCCGGTGGAAGCGTTCGCAACACCAACAAGTCGCGCTATCGCCAATGGCTCACGCATAAACTCTCGACCTGGCACGACCAATTCGGCTCGTCGGGATGTGTGGGATGTGGCCGTTGCATCGTGTGGTGCCCGGTTGGAATCGATTTGACCGCCGAGGTCGCCTCTTTGTCTGGAGCCTCAAAATGAACCCTGTCGACCAAGCTCTATCCATCCCGTTTTTTGACGGACTTGCGGCGCGACACAAGGCCCTGCTGGCTTCGCACGCACGCGTTTCAACCTTCATCGAAGACGAGTTTATTTTCCGTCAGGACGGACACGCGGCGACCTTCTGGGTGCTCCTCGAAGGGCGCATCGCGCTCGATGTGCCATCGCCCCATGGCGACCGCGTCATTTCCACCCTGAATCAAGGCGATATTCTGGGATTTTCGTGGCTCTTTGCCCCCCATCGCTGGCAATTCGACGCCCGTGCGATGACCCTGATCACCGCCGTGGAATTCGACGGAAACGCAATCAGGGAGGCGTGCGAGCACGACCACGAATTGGGCTACGAGTTGATGAGACGTTTTGCTCGAATCGTGACTTCTCGGCTGCAACACACCCGAATTCAATTGCTGGACCTTTATGCCTGAGGACCCACAAAGCATGAATCCGACGCCCTATCGCGTCGTAAGTTCGTCAACGGAACTCAACGGCGTCGTCACCCTTGAGCTGGAGCCCGTCGACACGGCAATTCCTTTGGCTCAGCCGGGACAATTCGCCATGCTTTACGTTCCGGGGTTTGGAGAATCGGCGATCTCATACTCGCGGATCGATGGCGACAAAATCACGCACACCATCCGCGGAGTCGGTGGAGTTTCGAACGCATTAATCGCCAAAAAGGTGGGTGATATTATTGGAGTTCGAGGCCCGTTTGGAATGCCATGGCCGGTCGAAGTCCCCAATGGCGGCGACCTGCTCATCGTCGCAGGCGGACTCGGCCTGGCGCCACTTCGCCCGGTCTTGGACCACGTGATTCTTCACCGCGAAAACTACGAAAAAATCTCTTTGGTGGCTGGGGCCCGAAATCCCGCATCGTTTTTATTTTTAGAAGAAATACTAAAACTAAAAGACCTCGACGTGCACGTCACGGTCGATGCTGCTGACAAGGGCTGGCGAAGCAACGTCGGTGTTGTGACGCGTATTTTGGACCAAGTCATGACAGGCTGCGAGGGCCACGCCTTCGTCTGTGGGCCAGAGCTCATGATGAAGTTCACAGCGCTCGGCCTGGTGGCACAAGGTTACGACCCTGCGCGTATCTTCTTGTCCATGGAGCGCGCGATGCATTGCGGCATCGGCATCTGTGGGCATTGCCAACTTGGGCCCTATTTGATTTGCCGTGATGGTCCGGTGATGTCATTCGACCGGTTGAAAAACCTCATGGAAATCAGGGAGCTCTGATGAAAGAAAACGATTTAAAAGCCAAGATCGCGGTCTGGAAATTTGCATCCTGCGACGGGTGTCAGCTTCAGCTTCTGGACCTTGAAGACGAGCTTCTGGCGCTGGCCGATGCCGTCAATATCGCCTATTTCATGGAGGCCAGCCGACATTTTGAGCCGGGCCCTTATGATATTTCGATCGTTGAAGGGTCGATCACCACCCCCCATGATCTGGAGCGAATTCAGGACATCCGCGCTCAATCAAAATTTCTGATGACGATCGGCGCCTGCGCGACCTCCGGTGGAATCCAAGCGCTAAGAAACTTTGCCGATGTCGATGAATTTGTTCGGGTTGTTTATGCCGAGCCCAGCTTCATCAAAACCCTCGAAAAATCGACGGCCATCTCCGAACACGTTCAGGTGGATTTTGAACTGCGCGGCTGCCCGATCAACAAACGCCAACTTCTTGAAGTGCTCACGGCCTTGGTTCACGGCAAACCGCCCCAGGTTCCGACACATAGCGTGTGCATCGAATGCAAGGCTCGAGGCAACTCTTGTGTGATGGTGACCCGGGGAGCACCTTGTTTGGGGCCAGTGACACAAGCGGGGTGTAACGCCATTTGTCCCGCCTACGACCGTGGATGTTTTGGTTGTTATGGACCTTCTGAAACGCCCAACCTCGCATCCTTGCTTGAGGAATGGCGGCAAATTGGGGCCACTGAACCCGAAATTGAACGCTCCATGCACACGTTTAACGCCTGGGCTCCGGCTTTTCGCAACATCCCTGCAGAAAAAGAAAAACCATGACCGAAAAGACCAAAATCATTCAGGTCGATTATTTGGCACGCGTCGAGGGCGAAGGCGCCATGTACGTGCGTATCGACGACGATAAGGTCACCGACGTGAAGCTTAAAATATTTGAGCCGCCTCGCTTTTTTGAAGCGTTTTTGAGGGGTCGCCCCCATACCGAGGCCCCCGACATCACGGCGCGCATCTGCGGCATCTGTCCTGTGGCCTACCAAATGAGCGCGGTGCACGCGATCGAATCGATTTCGGCCGTGATTCTGCCCGATTATTTGCGAGATTTGAGGCGGTTGCTCTATTGCGGCGAGTGGATCGCGAGCCATACCTTGCACATGTACATGCTGCATATTCCGGACTTTCTGGGATACGCAGGCGCAGTCGAAATGGCCAAAGACCACGGCGATATCGTGCGACGCGGGCTGGAGCTCAAAAAAGCAGGCAATGCCATCATGGCCACTCTGGGGGGACGTGAGGTTCACCCCATCAACGTACGCGTGGGTGGTTTTTACAAACTGCCCAACCGCACAGAAATGAAGACTCTGGGGCAAATACTTCGGCACGCGCGCGACCTTGCCCAAGAGACTCTGGATTGGATTGCGACTCTGGATTTTCCAGATCTAGAACGGGATTATATTTTTGTCGCCCTGCGCCACGAATCTGAGTACCCCTTCAACGAGGGCCGCATCGTTTCTAGTCAAGGGCTGAATATCCCTGTCGAAGAGTTCCCTGATCATTTCGAAGAGATTCACGTCGAACATTCCACGGCGCTTCATGGTCGAACGAAGGACGGAAAGGCCTACTTTGTAGGCCCGATGGCACGATTCAATCTGAATTTCGACCGACTTCCCGAGGCGATTCAAATGGCGGCAAAGGCTGTCGGCCTTGAGCATCCCGTCAAGAATCCCTTCCGAAGCCTTCTGGTGCGCGCCCTCGAGACCGTCTACGCCTGCGACGAAGCCTTGCGCATCATCGAGGCCTTTAGGCCGGCCGACCCCTACGTCGAAGTCCCTGTTGTTGCAGGCACCGGGCACGCGATCACCGAGGCGCCACGAGGATTGCTCTACCATCGTTACACGCTCGACGATCAGGGCATCATTCAGGACGCGGTGATTACCCCCCCCACCTCGCAAAACCAACCCACGATCGAGGAAGATCTTTTCGACCTTGTGAATCAGAACCTTCATCTTCCTGACGACGAACTGCAGCATCTATGCGAACAGTCCATTCGCAATTATGACCCATGTATTTCGTGCGCGACGCACTTCTTGAACATGAAAGTGGAGCGAAACCGATGAACACCGTCATCGTCGGCATTGGAAACCCCACCCGTGGGGACGACGGCATCAGCCACGCGGTGATCGACGCCCTTCCACCTTTGCCGGTGCGCATCGCAAAAATCCATGGAGAAGCCACAGAAATCATGGACTTTTTTGACGCCAAAAAAGTCATCTTGGTGGACGCGATGGTGGGGGGCGATGATGTAATATTGATCGACGCCATTTCGACCAAGACTCCCCACGATTTATCGAACGCCTCAACCCACGCATTTGGCCTGTCCCAGGCGGTAGAACTGGCGCGAGCCCTTGGGGACCTGCCGGATGAACTGTGGATCATCGCCGTTCCGGGCAAGGACTTTGAACATGGCGCAGCCCTTTCTGAATTCGCCAAAAATAAAATCGATTCGGCCGTTAAACTGACCTTAAAAACCCTGGGAGATTTCCATGCATGAGATGTCTTTATTAAGAGATTTGTTGCAGAAACTTGACTCGCTTGCCGCCGAAAACCACACCGACCGCATCGTGTCCGCCACGGTTAAAATCGGCGCTCTGGCGCATATTTCCGGGGAGCATTTTCGCGAACATTGGCACCACGCAACCACCGGGCATGTTGCGGAACATGCGCGACTCGACGTCATCGAATCCACCGACCAAAACGACCCTGACGCCCAAGAGATCATTCTGGTCAGCGTCGAAGTGCCTGAACTTTGAAAAAGCGCGTCCAGATTCAGGTGCGCGGCATCGTTCAAGGCGTGGGATTTCGTCCTCATGTGTTTCGGGTGGCGCAATCGCTGAAGCTGAGCGGTTTTGTGCGAAACGATTTGGACGGTGTTTACGCCGAGCTTGAAGGAGATGGGGTCGATGAGGCCGTTCGCCAGATCCTGAAAAGCCCGCCGCCAGCCGCGCGAATTTCGGACATGAACGTCGTAGAAATGCCCGCACTTCATGATATATTTTTTGAAATTCGCGCCAGCATCTCTACTTCGGGCAATACGCGAATTTCGCCCGACCTGGCTTGCTGCGAAGAGTGCCTGGACGAGGTCTTCGATCCCAATAATCGACGTTTTGGCTACCCGTTTACCAATTGCACCAATTGCGGGCCCAGATTTTCGATCATTCAGAAAATCCCCTACGATCGAAAAAATACCACGATGGCGCACTTCGAGATGTGCACCGCCTGCCAGTCCGAGTACGACGACCCGACGAATCGACGCTTTCACGCTCAGCCGAACGCCTGCGCCCAGTGCGGTCCGAAGCTGGCTGTCTTCGACGAAAAACGCGGACCCATTCAGGGCGGAATTGGGGCGGTAATAGCGGCATTAAACTTTGGTGATATCGTCGCCGTGAAAGGCATCGGCGGCTTCCACCTCATGTGCGACGCCCGCAACGACGAGGCAGTCAGCCGACTTCGTGACAAAAAGGCTCGCCCCGATAAACCCTTTGCAGTGATGTTTCGGGATATTCAGGCCGTGGAACGGGTTGCAGATATCACTGAGGCGGAAAAGACCCTGCTCACCAGTATTCAAGCGCCCATCGTGCTGGTCGAGGGAAAACGAGGGCTCGCACCGGCCATCAACCAAATTGGTGCACGAACTGGGGCGTTTTTGGCCCACACACCGCTTCATCATCTTTTGATGACCGAGCTCGATGCCGTGGTTGCAACCAGTGCCAATATCGACAACGAACCGATGTGCACTCATGTCGACGAGCTCTTTGAAGAATTGGGCGGCGTCTTCGACGTTGTGGTCGACCACGACCGCCCGATCGCTCGGCCTGTCGAAGACTCGGTGCTTGAGTCATTTAGCGGCCATACGTTATTTCATCGATATGGACGCGGATACGCCATTGGCGCCGTAGCGTGGCAAAAGGGCTCGGACGGGTTGGCCTTTGGAGGCCATCTAAAATCGGCGTTGGCACTCAGGGTCGGCAACGAAATCCTGCTCGGTCCACAAATTGGGAATTTGGTTGGTCCCAAGGCGCGAGCCCGGTACCACGAGGCCGTCGCGGACCTGCCTGCGTTATTGGGTACTCACCCTGATGAGTTTCGGTGCGACGAACATCCTGACTATTTTTCTAGCCGTGTGGCCGAAGCAATGGACGCCAGAGCGGTTCAACACCACGAAGCTCATGTCGCTGCGGTGATGGCTGAACACGGGCTGGACGAGGCTTTTGGCGTGGCGTGGGACGGCATCGGCTATGGTCGTCCGTCAAACCACCGCAATGCGGGCAGCATGCCCGCGGACCAGAACACCGCGGACCAGGACAACACCTCGTGGGGTGGTGAGTTTTTTGTTGTACGCGGCTGCAACTATGAACGCTCCAGCATCTCGCCGTACCGGGTTCATCCCGGCGATCTGCCTGCGACCCAGCCCTGGCGGAGCGGCCACGCCGTAGCGCGCATCCTAAAACGGCCCTGGGGCCCGCCAGACGGTGTATCGGGGGCCGATCTGGAAGTGTTGAACGAAAACCTGAGCCGAAACGGCGCCATGACGACCAGCATGGGCCGCCTTTTTGACGCCTACGCCGCATTAAGCGGCCTTTGCCAAAGCTCGACCTTCGAAGCCCACGCCGCGCAGGTGGTGCAGGCGGCCGCAGAAGCCTACACGGGCCATGACGAACCCCCGAAGCTGGGGCGTGGAGACTGGACAAACGTCATGCGTTGGGCCCTCGACACTGAGGAC
>JBFFMO010000173.1:0-7422 GCA_041554035.1 Allomicrovenator sp.
GCTGGACCCCAACGAACCCAACGACACCATCGCTACAGCAACGTTGCTGACGGTGAACGTCGCCACAACTGGGATCACATGTCCGGCAGACCTCGAGTACTTCGCAATCCCAACGACGCCCAACAAGGTCTATCGCGTCAACATCAACTTCTTTGACACGTTCAGTGATCTCGATTTGAAATTGTTGGCAAATGGCGTCGTCGTGAAGACCGCCGCAACAACCGCTGATTACGAAACACTGACCTTCACAGCGGCTCCAAACACCACCTACGTCGCGCAGGTGATCAATTACGGAAACGCCGTCAACCCATTCAGGATCGCTGCGCTCGACATCATCCCATGTGCCTATGAAGACACGTTCTACCCCAACGGAAACCGGGGGATCGCGGCGTTCCTCTTCCCAGGTTGGGTCGCTGAAGGCCACGTCTGCAATGCGCCAGCTCCCACAAAGCTCTCCGACTGGTATTCACTGGGAACTTATCAACCTGGTGAAATCATCGACGTGATTCTTTATGACTTGGATGGATATGGAGACCTCGACCTCTATTTGGTCCACGATCCCGACGGTGATGGAACATTCACCACCGCGAAGTCGTCGGCCTTCGACGGAACCGACGAGTACCTGACATACACGGTGACCAGCGCCGGCCCCTACTATGTTGAAGTCCGTGACTACGCAGGCATTGGCGCGTATTACGAGCTTGAGTACGACGACCGCTAAGATCCAGCGCTGAAGCGGAAGGGGTATTTCACGACCACGATTCCGCCGCCGCGTGGCTCTGGGAAGATCCATCTTCGAATTCGCTTGGTGATGCACGACTCCAGGGATGGATTTCGAAAGTCACCCCCGACAGTCACGGCTGAGATCACATCACCCTTACCGGTGATCGTGAACTTGATCACAAGTTCCCCGCCAAGTTTCCGATTCTTCTGAAGCTCGTTTTCGTAACAGGCTTTGAGCTCCCCTCGGTGTTGCCGAACGATGCGCTGAACGATCTCCCGGTCAAGCCCACCATCCAAGATCGGTGGACGTGGAATCACTTCTCCCGGAGTCTTGTCGTTATGGTCTCCCATGTCTTGAACTCCAGTTCCGATGCGACGGCCCCGCTTCATGCCCTCTGTCGCCACGTCATCAAGACCGATGCTTTTATCGCTGTCTCCTCCGCCACCCCGACCCGTGTTCCGAAGACCGAGCGCGCCAAGATGTCCATTCGCATTGCCTTGCTCCCCGCCATCCAGATTCCCCAGAGCATGGATCGCATCCGCCCCAATGGACTCGTCGGCGCTGCCAAACCAAGACGCGACCTGGTTATTTAGAACGCCGGCAACCCCCGCTTCTTGAGCGACCTCCATGTCCCGAATTTTTCTGAGCTGAATGTCTTCCGGACTTCGATCGCCTAGGATTGCTAGGCGTTTGTCGATGTCGTCACTGTCCTCGGTGCCGGCCTTACCTTCTTCGCCTGCGTGTTTGGCGGAAGCTTCTGCAACTTCGCCCACACCCGGCTCAACAACGTCTTCCGGTTCTTGTGGGGGTTCGAACATCAACTGAACAAAGCGGTCATTTTGGAAGTTGGCATCAAGCTCGAGCGAGCGTGCGCGTTCAGGCATCGTCATGATGATCGCGAGCAACGCCAGATGGGAAAACGCACTCACGGCAACGTAGCGCCATGTCTGCCGGTCAAAACGAGAGCGAATACCAATCCATTCGGTCGGTAAGATATCGAGCTCCCAGGACAAGTCTTGGTCTGCCATTTGCGCCTCCAATGATGTGTTCATGAGGATCGACACCAAGGTCCGGAAGATGTTCCGTCCGGACGGCCAGAAGAAGTTCCGATTGTCAGGTTGTGTAAGCACCTCGGTTGTTGACGAGGTCGCTCGCCCTTTCTAGGCTGGTCCATATGTAGGAAAACCACGTACCTTAGGTCGTCATGAATCGTCTTCTACTCCCCTTGCTCCTCCTCGCCGCCTTTGGTTTCACCTCATGTGGTTTCGGCGAAGGCGAAGACGAGACTGCGTCCGCCGGATACGACGCGGTGACCATTGAACAGGCCGTGACGCGAGTTTGCGGTGCGGACCGCTACACCGGGGTTCAAGGCGCCGATGTTTCCAAGTATCAGGCGAACTTCAATTGGGAGGCCCAGAAGAACGCCGGAATGACGTTTGGAATCGCGCGCATCAGCGACGGCACCACCTATATTGACGAATATTTCGATCGGAATTGGTCCGAACTGAAACGACTTGGAATGATTCGTGGGGCGTACCAGTATTTCCGACCTGCCCAAGACGTCGCGGCACAAGCCAATATGGTCGTCGCGAAATTGGGTCGTTTAGGACCGGGAGACCTTCCCGCCGTGATTGACGTTGAGTCAAACGGAGGTCTGTCCTCGGCCCAGGTCAGCGCGAAGGTCAAGGAATGGCTTCAAATTGTAGAGGCCGGAACCGGAAAACGCCCTATCATCTACACGGGCCCCTACTTCTGGCAGGACAACGTTGGGGACGCCACTTTGGGTGGATACCCACTGTGGATCGCCCATTACGGGACCACGTGCCCGCTCATTCCAGACGGTTGGAACAAATGGTCCTTCTGGCAGTACTGCGATGGCAACACCCAGTATTGCGCCAACGGACAGGGATTTGATCGTAACGTCTACAACGGTTCGGTCGCCGAACTCACCGACCTTGCCGGCGGTGGCGGTGCAGACTACGGCGCCACCTACGTGAACCAGACATTTCCTCTGGCCAGCACAACCATCCAACTGGTCTCGAACGAAACCATCTCCGGGCATTTCGAACTCAAGAATACGGGCGCCCTCCCGTGGGACGCGAACACGAAACTCGGTACGACGGAACCCCGAGACCGGCCAAGCCCCTTCGCTGACGCGACATGGCCCGCCCCCAACCGCCCCGCGGCCGTGGTCGGTGAAGTCGCACCCGGTGAGACCTACAAGTTCGAAGTGACGATGCGCGCCCCAAGCGAACCGGGAGTCTATTCCGAATACTTCGGCGTGTTGCAGGAAGGCGTCACTTGGTTCAGCGAACCCGGCCAAGGTGGTCCGGTAGACAACCTATTGCAGGTCAAATTCGAAGTGCGCGGCGCAGACTATTCCGGTGAATTGGTCGACATGTCTTTTGCGGATTCGGTGGCCATTCCAACCAACGGCTCCGCGCCGGGCTGGATCGAGATTCGAAACACCGGAAATCTGGCATGGAAGACGGGCGAGGTCTTCCTCGCACCCACGCCAAGGGACCAAGAATCCCCTGTTTATCACGAGTCGTGGTCGAGCCCGACGCGGGTCACGACTCCCGGCGTTGAAGTCCCACCTGGCTCCTCGTACAAATTCCAATTCACCCTCGGTGGAAAGACCAACGCCTCGTTCACCCAGACATTCGGCTTGGTCAAAGATGGCGAAACGTGGTTTTCAGAGGCTCCACTGGGCGGGGGCCCCACCGATGAAGAAATCGCCATCAACGTGATTATCGGCGAGGGAGGCACGAATTCCGGCAACAACAACACCAACAACGGCTCGACCAACGGCACCAACCCGACCGGGTTTCCAGCCCTGATCGGGACATCTACCGGAACAGAAGGTGGCTGCTCCCAGACAAATTCGGCTGACCTCTCATGGCTCGCGCTTGCGTTCGGTTTCGTCGTTTTCAGACGACGTCGAGCCACCCACTGACTTCCCTTTCAGCACACGGTGGGGTAGGTGTAGCGCATGAGTGAAGCTCCCCAACAGCTCGGCCGATACGAGCTCCTACACCGCATCGCCAAAGGCGGAATGGGCGAGATTTTTCTCGCGAAAGCGCGAGGCGCGGGCGGCTTCGAGAAGAACGTCATCCTCAAGACGATTCTGCCTCATCTTGCCGAAGAAGAAGAATTCATCGAAAAATTCTTGGATGAAGGGCGCATTGTCGTTCAGCTCATTCATGGAAATATCGTCCCTGTCTTCGACATGGGGGAACAAGACGGCGTCTATTTCATTGCGATGGAGTACGTGCCAGGGCGGGATCTTCGTGAGGTTATCCAGCGACTCGACATCACGCGCACATGTCTCCCGGTCGACCTTGCGCTCTTTGTGGGCAGCGAAATCTCAAAAGGCCTCGATTACGCCCATCGCAAGACCGATGAGTCCGGTGTCAGCCTCGGCATCATCCATCGAGACATCTCCCCTTCCAACGTCCTGATTTCTTCCGACGGCGAGGTGAAGCTCATCGACTTCGGAATCGCGCGGGCCGCAGGTAGACTGGCGAAGACCGTATCGGGCCGAATCCAGGGTAAATTTTGTTATATGAGTCCCGAACAAGCCTCGGGCAAGCCCATGGATGCCCGCAGCGACGTGTTCTCGGCCGGCATCACCATCTACGAGATGCTCACAGGCTTCAGACCTTTCGAAGGCAGCACGGACCTTGAGAGCCTTGATCTGGTTCGCCGATGCGAATTTGATCCCCCCAGCACTTTGAACTCCGAGATTCCGGAAGAAGTCGACGCCATCGTTCAAAAGGCGTTGGCCAGAGATCCGGAAGACCGTTATCCGTCGGCGGAGCGCCTTCAGGTCGAGATTCTTCAATATCTGTATTCTACCGGGACATCCCCCACGAGCAGCGACGTTGCCCGTTTTCTTCATGGCGCGTTCCCCGAAGGATTGGAGCGAGTCGAGTTGAAGTCCGCACGGGGAAGCGCCAGTGGTTCAAAGAATCAAAAACTGAATCTCAACGATGCGCTTGAGCTTGAACTCGAACGAATGATGAATCCAGGCATCGCCGCTGACATTGACCCGCATAGTACAACGGCGATCAAGCCGCACGGCGCTCTGACTCCCACCACCAGCGCTGACGTTCGACCTCCACCCACCGACGAAGTCGAAGGTCTCCCGGTCACGCCCACCCAACCCCTATTGCAGACGGATGAAGCTTCGCGTCCGGCGCACCGACGCTCAATCTGGCCCCTGATCTTGGTCGTTCTGGTCGTGGGCACAATCCTGATGTTTTGGGTGAATAACGAACCCACCGGTTCGGTGAGTGTCGACAGCGATCCCGCGGGAGCTCAAGTCAGCATCGACGGCGCCGACATGGTCGGAGTGTTGACGCCAGCGACCTTTGACCTCGAGACCGGGACTCATGTGGTCACGCTGGCGAAAGATGGATTTAAGCCCCGCACACTGAGGCTAGAGGTCCAGTCCGACCGAGTCAGCCGCATCGATGCAACATCGGCTCGGCTGGAGGCGGTCCGAGGCCCTCGCAAATTCACGTTATTGGCCCCCGAAGGCGCTTCGATTGTGCGCGACCAGCATCCGCTTGGGAGCTCGCCACAAATCATTGAACTGACCCCCAATCAAGTGGCGAACGTTCGAGCCGACAAAGAAGGATGCACCTCATCCAACTACACCGTGTCCTACGACCATGGCGAAAAAACGATCCCCTTGCCGCTTGATTGTCCGGTAGAAGTCGTCGCGCCTCTCAAAGAAGATCCTCCGCGCGTCATCGACGCCGCCGCTACCAGTCCTGTGAGTCTCTCATTTGAGACAACCCCACCCGGAGCCCGTGCATTTGTCGATGGGAAGGAGCTTGGTCTGACGCCAATTTCAGGCGTGTACAAACCCGATCAGGTCATTGCCATTCGCCTTGAGAAAGACGGATTCGTGACCTCGACGATGCGGGAACGTGTTTCGAAATGGCGAAATCGACGCGTGAACGTAGACCTCAAACCCGCAGAGCTTGGATGCCTCGACCTGAGCCTGGTCAACCCCGCACTCGGTGACGTGTCGATCGACGGCGCGGAGCCACGAAAAGTGTCTCGCGGGATTCGAAAATGGCCACTCTCGGTGGGCAAACACACGATTCGCATGCGCAACGAAGCCGCCCACCGAGACGACACGTTCGTGATCGACGTCAAGTCAGGTGATACGTGCTCGCTGGTGGTCTGGGAGTAGGTTCCGCTTCAGCGTGAACGAAGCATGGCCAGCAAAGCCCGAGGGATATTTCCCTTCACAACGGCTTTCAACGCGGCGCTCATCTCAGGGTATTTGCCCTTGTAAGGGAACCAGAACGGCTCATGGCTCAAACGACCGTAGTCGGCCATGATCGCGCGTGTGTGCGTAAACGAGAGGATGCCTTCCTCACCGTGATAACGCCCAATTCCACTATTTTTGACGCCACCGAACGGCAGAACGGGATTGCCGACCGACGATAAAATATCGTTGATGGTGACCTGACCTGCCTCGATTCTCGACGCCATTTCAAGACCACGATCGACGTCCAAAGTCCAAATCGACGCGTTCAATCCATACTGATGGTCGTTGGCCAGGCGAATCGCCTCTTCTTCGGACTTCACGCGCATGATCGGCAGCACCGGCCCAAAGGTCTCCTCAACATAGATGTCCATCTCGGTCGTCACGCCTTCGACGACGGTCGGCTCAAAATACTGGCCGTCGCCCTCGATCTCGTTTCCGCCGAAGGAAATCTTGGCCCCCTTCTCCACGGCATCTTTGATGTGGGCTTCAACAATCTTGAGTTGTTTCGCGAAACACATCGGCCCCATGTCTGGGTCCTCAGAGGGCGGCCCGACGCGAATGGCCCTCACTTCATCGAGCAAAAGTTTCACGAAGCGATCGTAGACCTCATCGACCACAAGGATCCGCTCGACCGAGGTGCACGCTTGGCCACAATTCAGCAACCCACCCCAAACCGCGGCCTTGGCGGCACGCTGCAATGGCGCGTCATGACACACGATGAACGCATCCTTTCCGCCAAGTTCCAGTTCTACCGGAATCGGACGTTTGGCGGCCGCGGCCATGACCTTTCTGCCCGTCGCGACCGAACCCGTGAAAAATATCTTGTCGATTTTTGACTCGGTCAGCGCGGCTCCCGTCGATCCGTCGCCCTGAACGACCTGCAAAACACCTTCCGGGAGACCGACGCGCTCAAAAAGCTCCTCGATCAAATCACCGGTAATCGGCGTGATCTCACTCGGCTTCAAAATGACCGTGTTGCCCGCGACTAACGCGGTCATGATCGGCACGACCGAGAGCTGAAATGGAAAGTTCCACGGCGAAATAATACCGATGATTCCCATCGGAAAATGCTCGATATAACTTTTCTTGAGCGGCAGCATCAGTGGGTTTCGGACTCGTTTCCGACTCAAAACCCGTGGCGCCGTCTTTTCGAAATATTCGATGAAGAGCGGCATCACCAGCAGCTCGGTCATGATCGCGTCGACCGGAGGCTTTCCTGTGTCCTCGCTGATTCGTGTCGCAAAATAGTCGACGTCATCAGCCAACACCTCGCCCACACGCTTGATGAATTTCAAACGTTCCGAGAGCGGCGTGTCGCGCCAAGCAGGAAACGCCTTGCGCGCACGTTCGACTGCGCTGTCGATGTCAGCCTTCGACCCAATCGGCCAATCACCGAGCTTCTCGCCGGTAA
>JBFFMO010000174.1:0-7390 GCA_041554035.1 Allomicrovenator sp.
AACGCCCCCGACACATAGGGCCTCAATACTTCGAGCGCGTCGGAGTCAAGCTTTTCGCCGGCGGCCAAATCACGCGATGCCCTCACACACCGTCTCTGGACAAACTGTGTTGCCTCTTCGTTTTCAGCGACAAATTTCTGGGTTGACCCCAAAGCGACTTCAACTTCTCGAGTCCGCTCCACCATTTCGCGCCAAGCAGCCGGATCAAGAGCAAACGGATGGTCAGGCCCGCTGCGAGCATTATCATCGGTGAAGTGCTTTTCAATCACGCGAGCACCCAAAGCTACGGCCCCCAAAACCGCACTATGCCCCGGTGTGTGGTCCGATAGACCAAGCACTACCTCTGGGTACATGACACCGAACGTCTTCAAAACGTTCAGGTGTAAGTGCCCAAAATTGTCCGAAGACCCGGTGTAGTTTGTATTGCATTGCATCAGGCAAATCTCCGACGTGATCGGAGTCAAGACGTTCATTGCGCGTTCGACATCCGCCATCGTCGCGGCGCCAGTCGCCAGAAGAACTGGGACACCTTTCTTCGCCATACGTTCGATCGCCTCAAGCCAGTCAATATCTCCAGAGCCGACTTTGTACGCGGGAACATAAGGCGCCAGCATGTCGATCGCCTCAAAATCATAAGGTGACGAAAAATAATGGATGCCAACCCGATCACACTCTTGCTTCAAAATCGGCGTCCAATCGAACGGAATCGAAGCATCTTGATAGACCTCAAACACTGATTTGGACCATTTTGCCTGATGTGAAAGTTTGGCTCCCAAATCCTCAAATCCCTCTCGTGAAACGATATTGGCAGCGCGAAAGTTCTGGAACTTGGCTGCGTCGGCGCCAACCTCCTTCGCCAGTCGTATCAACGCCAAGGCACGATCTAGGCTGCCGTCGTGATTTGCGCCGACATCGACAATAAAGTAGGTGGGATGGCTCGACCCAATCATACGGTCGGCAATGGTAAACGTCTTCATATCACTCGACTCCAGTCGAAAGAAGTTGGCCGTAGCGTCGAAGACTTGCGTCGAGGCTGGGCATTGAATGACCAAGGAAATCGACGGTCTTCTGATTCGAAATGCAGGTATTCAGTGGTCTTACCGCACGAAGTTCCACATCTTGGAGGAGACCGCGCTTTAACAGAGAAGTCACGTCCATCTCCAATGCATCAGCCAATCTGCGCGCGAATTCGAATTTCGATACACAATCGGAAGAAACCAAATGAAATATTTCATTTGGGGCATCGCATTGGATCAGTTCCCACATCAATTCAGCGACCTCTTGGTTCAAGAGAGGAGAAAAAAACACATCTGAGAAACCGGTTGTTTCACGGCTATTCGCCCACTCCGTGGTCAACCACTTCGCCAATCCGCCACGCACTCCGAAGAAATTTGTACGAACGGTAATAGCCCGACCACTCACGCTTTGTTCTGCCGCGAGTTTTTGGTGCGCATAGGCATTTACCGGCTCTGTAGGATCGAGTTCCCTACTGCCTGGGCTGTTGAAAAACACACCGTCCGTCGAGACATGCATCAATCGGCACTCGTACTTCTGCGCCATCGTCGCCAAAAAACCTGGAAAATCGGTATTCAGGACTTGGGCTTCGGCTGCCACTTCGCACCGATCAACATTTGTAAACGCGACACAATTAATCAGCCACTTCGGCTTTTCCGCAGCGATCAAGTGCTCGACATCCGCAAAACGTTGGACATCCAGAATCTGATGTCGATAACCTGCAATTCTGGATGATCGACTGATTCCCAGTAGGGTGACTTGTGCTGGGCACGTCGCAGCCACTTCTTGTCCTAACAGTCCAGAATCTCCAAAAAGTATGACGTTCACATGATATCCTGAAGGATCACCGTGAGTTCCTTTGGTGAAAGCCATGAGGGATTGATTTCTGAGCTGTAGCGAAAATTGTCCACGACCGGACTGCCCCCTGTATTCTTCAGTTTTTTGTGATGACGCGACCACCAGGCAAATTCGGGTTGAATCACAAAATAATCTTCAAACTCCAGTGTGTTGCGGGCATCATCTTCGGAGATCATCACTTCGTGTAGCTTCTCACCTGGACGAATCCCGATAACATCAATCTCGCACTCAGGGCCAATGGCCTTTGCCAGATCCAACATTCGCATACTTGGGATCTTTGGAACAAAGACCTCACCGCCATGCATGCGCCTGAGACTCTCTACGACAAAGTCGACTCCTTGCGGCAAGGTGATCCAAAAGCGGGTCATGTCCACATGAGTAACGGGTAAATGTCCGGTTTCTCTTAGTTTCAAGAATAGCGGAATCACGCTGCCGCGACTGCCAACAACATTTCCGTATCGAACGACCGAAAATGCCGTATTTTTGTCGCCGGCATAGGCGTTCCCAGCAACAAATAGTTTGTCGCTGCACAGCTTCGTGGCTCCATAGAGATTCACAGGATTGCACGCCTTGTCAGTCGAGAGTGCAACCACTTTTTCCACACGACGCTCGATGGCCACATCAATGATGTTTTGCGCCCCCAACACATTGGTCTTGATAGCTTCAAACGGGTTATATTCACAAGCTGGCACTTGTTTCAAGGCTGCGGCATGAACAACAATATCAACGCCATCAAATGCCCGCATCAATCGTTCTTTATCCCTGACGTCGCCGATAAAAAAACGGATCCGGGGATCTTGGAAGCGAGTGTCTCGTGACATTTCAAACTGCTTCAATTCGTCACGACTGAACACGATTACACGCTCCGGAGCATGCTGACTGAGTAGAACATGAATGAATGCCTTGCCAAAACTACCAGTACCGCCTGTCACCAGAACAGACTTGCCATCAAAAACCGTCATTTTTCTCTCTCTCATCGAAAACTAGCAAAACCATAACATGGGCCAAAAACTGCTCCAACCAAACATCATCACGAGAAATCCCGTCGTTTGGTCAACGCCGTTCGGCGTCTAGGCAAAAGGCATAAAACCAATAGCCAATAGGCGGGGAACATTGGAATTCGATAGCGGGACAATGTACCCAAGTTTGGGGCCGCGAGTCCGACCGCAATTGCAAAGACGAATACATAGACCAAACAAAATAACAATAAAGGCTCAGATCGAATAGTCCGGAGGGCACGCGCCAAGCCTGTCATAGATAAGACTCGGAAGACCAATCCCAAAATCAGAGTCGTCTCCAACGCATTGAAAAACGAGACGATATTATGAACTTCAAAAATGAACGGGCGCAGCAGGCTTGAGACCAACGCAATAGGGGTGAAAACCAGCTGGTCCGACATTGTTCGTGCTGATGGGTCTCCAAGCTCAAACGTCGAGCCCGCTTCGCCGTGACGGTACGCCCCCTGCAATGCGGCGGTTTCCTCTGCGACACGCTCAAGCGCGAATCGTGGATAAACCTCACCCAGACCAATGATTGCCGCCAAAGAAACTGCCAGCCCCACCACGATATAGGTAGGTTTCAGGCGAAACACTTTACCTGCACGACGCGACCGTTCCGCAAAAAACCACAAGAGGCTGGCGATGGTGAACGGAAAGAGCACGTATGCTTTGAAGATACCAACGATCCAAAAGCCCAACAAAAGGGGCCCGACGCTTCCAAGCGTAGGCCTGCCTGACTTCACCAAATTAGAAATCCCAAAAACAGCCAAGCCTAGTCCAAATATGGCGATGGATTCTTTCAGAATTCCACTCGACCAGAATACGACTGATGGGATCAACAAACAGGCAAAGAGCGCCCGCGTGTGATAGGGGCGCGGGAGGTGATTTCGAAATGCTAGGTAGAAGAGCACTTGTCCGACAAGTGACATAATCGCGACCAGAAAACACGACGCAACCAAAGAGTCATTGGTCACCAAACACAGAATTCCAGCGATCCCTGACATCGCGCCTGTCGACGACCCAGCTCCCAAAACCCACTCAAAATGATAGGGCCGAGCTCCAGCAGCAAGCTGAAGCAAATCTTGGAAAAAGCTTGGCCTGTCCCGAACCACCTTGGCCACCATCATCCCCAAGCGATGATACATCAGCATGTCGCCGCCCTGATAATAATAGAGCGTGACCATGACCTGCCCAATGGCGGCTATGGCATGTCCGATATAGGCGAGCCAAATCGCTTTTTGTTCAGTGGCATTGAACTTCTGAGTCAACGCGACCAGAAAGCCTGCAGCCAGAATGAACGTTACAAAAAAGACAATCAAAACATTATCGCGTCAGTTCAGCTCGCAAGCCGGTCATTATTGGGCTTGCTCTTGGCCTCATCGTTCCCGTACCGATACGAATAATAAGAGTACCCATATCCAGGTGAATTTCGCTTGATGTCGTTGAGCACGCATCCCATCAGGGGAGCGCCAATGCCTTCAAGTTGCTCGACAACGCGTTTGAACATATCTCTTCGTGTTTGGGCGTATTTCAGCACCAACAACACGCCGTCGGCTGACCGACTAAGAATCAGCGCATCGGCAACGGCGCCAATGGGGGGCGAGTCGATGATCACGCGGTCATACCGTTCGCGAAGCTCTGCCAACACACGATCAAATTCTGGTGAGTGCAAAAGCTCGGTTGGATTCGGGGGAATCTTCCCAGCAGGAATCACGTCCAAATTCAGAACATCAGTTTTGTGGATGATCGCGTCGATCGGGGTCTTGTCCTTAATCATATCGGCCATACCCAGATCGTTCGTGACACCCAATGCTTTGTGGATGCGCGGACGACGGAGATCCAAGTCGATGATCAAGGTCTTAAGACCCGACTGGGCCATCGCGATGGCCATATTTGACGAGATAAGAGTCTTACCTTCACCCGGTCCAGGACTCGTGACAAGCAACACGCGAGGCGGATTCGACCCGGCCATAAACATCAGATTTGTGCGTAGGGTTTTGACGCCTTCTGCAAATGAAGATTTAGGTGCGAGTTTTGTGATGATATCGATTTCATAATCCTGCGCACCCACGCCGCGCAAAGTCTGTGGATCCACGGCAGGGAGTGTTCCAAGTAGGGGTACACGTGAGACGCGACGGATGTCTTCCTCGCGCTTCACGGTGTTGTCCAAAGCCGCGATCAAAAAGATAATACCGATGCCAAAACCAAGTCCAAAAACCAAGGCCGCACCAAGATTCGAGGGCAGATTCGGACTGAAAGGCGCGGCTGGCACCTCGGCGTCCTCGAGCATCTGAATGGAATCGGAATCGTAAAGGGAGTTGAGATCCAACTCTTTGGAACGGTCCAACACAGTTTTGTAGAGCTCTTGAAGGCTGTCGGCCCGATCCCGAAGTTTGTTGTATTCAAGACCCAAATCGTTGAGTCCAAACGCATCGCCCCTAATCTCCTCGAGCCTTTTTTCCAGCGTTGTTTGCTGTCGCGTCAGATAGGAGTATCGACTCTGAACCTCGGTCAGCGCGACCCTTACTTCTTCATTGATTGCGCCCTCAACCAAGGCCAACTGTTCGTTCAACGAAGTGATCGTCGCGTGTTTTGGGCCAAATACGGTCGAGTTTTCAGCAAGGCGACGTTCTAGATCCCGCCGAGTAGTGATGAGATTACTCAACATGCTGCCGCCCTCGACCAGTGTATTCTTGGCGAATCGAGCAGCTGCTTCGTCTGAACCTGTGGCTGTCTTGATCTGCTGCAACTCGGCCTTCAAAGCGGCAACCTGAGTGAGCGTTCCTTTGACTTCGTTGAGTTGTGCATTGACCGCCTCCATATTCGAAGCGGTCAGATTCTGACGGTCTTCAAAGGACACCGAAAGAATATTTTGGTCACGTTTGAACTGCTGGAGGGCGATCTGTGCGGCTTCAAGCTCTTTTTGCTTGTCAGCAACGTAGGAATCGAACCAACGCACAATCTGCGTCAGACCACTTGATTGAACTTCTTTCGCGTAATCCACGAACGTTTTGGTCACTTCGTCGGCAACAGCTTTCGCAAAAACCGGGTCATCGCTTACAGCCGTGACCAGAACAACACGAGAATCCCGCTGGAGATCGAAAGTCACCATCCCTTTGATCCGGGAAACAGCGGAATGCATGCGTTTCTCTTCGGAGATCGGCTTATCACCGGACATCACTGGCACGAACTTATCGCCCTCAAGCATTCCAAGCCGCTTGGCAACCCGCTCATTAAACCAGCGTGATCCCAGGACCTCTCTTTGGGTGTTCCAAAACTGTTCAAATTTCCAAGTTTCGGGCGCCATCAGGTTTACTTGATCGATCCTTTCACCGAACACATTCTGTTGATTATGAAAAATGATTTTGGCGGATGTGCGATACAGACGGGGCTGTTGGCGAGTGTAGAAATAGCCCATTGCTATACTTACAATCGACGTCAGAAGTATGATCCAGTAATACTTCCGCAGCAGGCTCCAATAATAAGAAACCAACACCATCGCGGATTGACCCTCGTCGATGTTTTGCGATCCGTTATCGGATTGGTTTTCTTGGTCCAGCATTTTTTACGCTTAGGCAGAATTTGACGCCCGGTTGTAACAAAGAAACTCAAACACCCCGGACAGAAGCCGGCTGATCCTAGTGATTGCCCTTCCCCGAGTCAATCGGTTGACGCTTTGCTTGAGCGACAAAAAACACCAGAGCTGATCGGCAGCGGTCTCATGGCGGGGGCGATCTTCATTGCGCCACTGATGCTTGGTACGGTTCATCGTCAAACCACCGGAATTCTGCTGGCCATGATGACCGTAAGCGCGTGTTGCTTCTTGTTCGCAAACCGTCGTTCACGTTTTCCCACAAGACTCCCCGCCTCGTTTGTGGCTTTGGGCATACTTGCTCTGTGGAGCACTTTCCAGACCCTCCCTATTCCGGCAATGTTGCTTTCGCTGGTGTCGCCCCATGCTTCAACCGTTTGGCGAGCGTCGCTTGAGATCATCGAATTACAGCCTGGATGGCACGCGATCTCGATGCAGCCTAGCGCTTCGTCCCAAGCCGCACTCCGATTCATAACGCTTGCAATGGCAGTTCTTTCGATCGCCAACTACCGAGATCGCGCAAATGCGTGGCGTTTGGTGGTCGTTGCGACAGTTGCCGGCACGCTCGCCTCCTGGGTAATAGGGCTGGTTCATCATATTGCCGGCTTCACGAAATTCTATGGTCTTTTTGAAGCCTCGCTTGCTCCCAAGATCTCGACATTTGTCAGTTCAAACCATGCGGCTTCCCTCTTTGGTCTCGCAAGTTTAGTTGTGCTTGGGTTTGCGTGGCGTTGTGTTCACGATGACAAGGCAACCACGGCAGGTGGCCTCGTGTTGCTTGGTATGGTTCTCTTTGTGGGGATGATGGAGTCTGACAGCGCTGGTGTGCTTTTGATGTTCTTCATCGCCACGATTGCGTTCATCACAAGGCAGCTTATCCGAAAGGTTCCCGAACGACGCCCCATGGTGATCGCTTTATCCGGCGCCG
>JBFFMO010000175.1:0-7358 GCA_041554035.1 Allomicrovenator sp.
AATCACAAGTTCGGCGTCAAACTGCTGACCGCTCACTGCTGACCGCTGACTGCTCACCGCTCACTGCTCACCGCTCACCGCTCACCGCTCACCGCTCACCGCTCACCGCTCACCGCTCACCGCTCACCGCTCACCGCTCACCGCTCACCGCCCAGTCGGAAGTTTTTTCCACTTCCGGACCAAAATCCGACTTCAAGCACGCAACCATGCGGGTTTCCGCCGTTGGTATAGGACTTGAAGTAATCCCGTGTGGATAGAGAAACACGGGAAAAACATGCCAACCAAATCCTTCGTCTTTGCGATAGCCGCCACACTCTCGGTATTCCTTTTTGGAGCCGAGGCGTTTGCGCAGGCCGCTGAAGCCGTGGCGACACCAGGCGCGATGACGGTAACCATTCCCGTCGGTGGTGACGGCGGTTCATTCGCGCCAGCGTTGCGCATCACCTTGCTATTGCTGGCCCTTTCGATGCTGCCCGCGATGTTGGTCAGCGTCACAAGCTTTACGCGCATCGTCGTGGTTCTGGGCTTTGTTAAACAATCGCTTGGAACGCAGAGCCTTCCCCCAAGCCAAGTCCTCGTCGGTTTGAGCCTCTTTTTGACGCTTTTCACGATGAGCCCGGTCCTCCAAAAAATTCAGGTTCAGGCTTACGAGCCCTACCAGGCTGGCCAACTCACCGACGAACAGGCGTTTCAGGCCGCGCTGGTGCCTCTACGCGACTTCATGGCTCATCACACTCGCCCTGACGAGCTGCGCCTCATGCTGAGCATGACGCAAGACGATAAACCGCAGAATTTCACGGACGTGAGCACCTTTGCGTTGGTGCCAGCGTTCATGCTCAGCGAGCTGCGCGCCGCGTTCATCATGGGGGCGATGATCTTCATCCCCTTCATCGTGATCGACCTTGTTGTGGCGTCGGTGCTGATGGCGATGGGTATGATGATGGTCCCTCCTGCGGTGGTTTCTCTGCCGATTAAATTGATTCTATTTGTGCTCGCGGACGGCTGGAATCTGGTCGTGGGCTCACTCGTACGCTCCATCATGGGAGGCCAATAAATGTCTCCAGAATGGGTCATCGAAATTGTACGAAACGCCATGATGTTGGCCGTCGCTCTGGGCGGCCCGTTCATGATGGTCGCGATGGGGCTTGGCCTGAGCATCTCTATTTTGCAGGCGGCCACCCAGGTGAATGAAATGACGCTCGCCTTTGTCCCCAAAGTCATCGGCGCCGGCGCCTGTTTGTGGATTGGCGGAGGCTGGATGCTCGAGCGCTGGCTCGCATTCACCCGTGAGATGATCACGGTCATGGGCCCTGCAGCCATCGGACAATAATGGACCTGACGACACTCATGGCTTCGCTACCTGAGCTCATCACGGGCGCGATGTGTGTGTTGTTTCGTCTGGTTTCGATCTTCGTGATCGGCATTCCTTTTGGCTACCACACAGCCGTTCCGATGCGGGTCAAAGTCTTTTTGATGCTGCATATCTCGACCGTGATGGTCGCAGCGCTTGGCTTTCCAAGCGTTGACGTCGGCAATGCCGGACCGATTGGCTGGTTGGTCGTGTTGGCGCCAGAAATCCTGCTGGGTCTTTCGATGGGTTTTATCGTGCGCCTGGTTCTGTGGACGGCCGAAGGCCTTGGGACGCTGGTCGCGATGTCCGTGGGCCTGGCCTTCGCTCAATCGGTCGACCCCGGAACCGGCATCCAATCCACGGCCGTGGGCAAAATCGCGAACATGATGGCGATCCTGCTGATGTTGTCGCTGAACACCCATCTGGAAGTCATCGGCGCGCTCTTTGGGTCGTTTCATCGCTACCCGCCGGGGCAGGTCCCAAATTTCTCGCATTCAACGCTCGAAATCGCGAATCTCGGCGGCGTGTTCATCGCAGAATCCTTGCGCCTAGCCGCGCCCGTCGTGGCTTGCGGTTTGGTCATCTATTTGGTGCTGGCCGTGATTTCACGCGTCGCTCCACAGATGAACCTTTTTGCCATCGGATTTCCGATGTTGATCATGGGCGGCCTGACTGCGTTTGGGCTTTCGTTGCCTGATATTGCGGCCGTTTGGGTCTCTGATTTTTCAACCATGGGTGAGCGGCTCGTTGTGTTCATCGTTTCGGGGAGGGTCACATGAGTGATGACACACCCCAAGATGACAAAACCGAAGAAGCCACGTCCAAACGCCAAGAACAATTTAAGGAAGACGGCAAGGTCGCCAAAAGCCAGGAGCTCGTGTCCGGCACGATGCTTGTGGCTTCTGGTGCAGCGCTTCAAGTGCTTGCCGGGTCAGGCGGTCATCTGAATTCTGCCATCATGGCCATCCTTGGACAGCTTGATGATTCGGAGCTTTGGGTCGCAAGGCCTGGAGCGTTCATGGCGGCGATGACCGACCCTATCATCGCGAGTATCGGTCCAGTTTTCGCGGTGATGTGCGTGGCTGCCATCGTCGGCCATGTCTCCCAGACTCAGGGGAATTTTTCGTGGAAAGCGCTTGAGCCCAAAATGTCGAAGCTCGACCCCATCAGCGGCGTGAAGCGGATTTTCTTCTCGATGGACCTCTACGCCAATCTTTTTAAGACGATTGGGAAAGTTGTCTTCGTGGGCGTGGTCGCGGTGGCTGTCGTTGGCTTGGAAGGCCGTGAATGGCTGGCTCTGATCCGGCATTCTCCCGAACAATTTGGAACCTATTTACATCGCATCAGCGTGTGGACCCTGATGGCCAGCGGTGCGGCCGTGATGGCGTTGGGAGGCGTGGATTACCTGTATCAACGTCATCGCATGAATAAACAGATGATGATGACCAAAGAGGAGACCAAACGGGAGCACAAAGAAAACGAAGGCGACCCGATGATCAAGTTTCGTCGCCGTCAGATGCACCACGACATGATGTCCACCAATCGTTTGCTCGAGGCCGTTCCCATGGCCGACGTCATCATCAATAACCCAACGCATATTTCGATCGCGCTGCGCTACCGCAAGGAAGACGGCGCGCCCGTCGTGGTGGCCAAGGGCGCGGATGGCGTGGCGAAACGCATCCGCGAAGTCGCCAAAGAAAACCGAATTCCGATGATCACAAACGTGGCGCTCGCCCGCGCGCTGCACAAGGCCGTTCCTGTGGGCGGCTATATCCCCGAAGAGTTTTTCCGAGCGGTCGCCGAGACCCTGGTCTTTGTGTGGAAACAACACGGTCGACGAAAATAGCCGATTCGAGGCGGCCATAAGCGATCCGGCAGATCATTCCGCATCTCTTACCCATCGGCACAATTTTCCCGTTCTTTAGTAAAAAACGACATTCTTTTTTAGTCCTTTTAATTCAACGGCTTGGGTGTCTTTTTTGATGCGAATCAGTGTTGGCACGTGCGGTGCAATAAGACTGTGCAGACGCATCTACCAGGACGTGAACATTGAACAAGCTGGCCAAAATACTCAAAGGATTCGACCCAGCGATGGTGCAGAATGCACCGATCCTTTTTGGTTTGGTTACGATCATCGCCCTGATGATTCTGCCTGTCCCGACCGTGTTGCTCGACTTGCTTCTGGCAATCAACATCACGATGTCGGTCCTGATCATGTTGACCTCGATTTACATCATGAAGCCGCTGGAGTTCTCGGGACTTCCAGCGATGCTCCTGTTGACGACCCTTTTCCGGCTCGGCCTGAACGTCGCTTCGACACGCCTGATTCTTTTGGGCGCTGCGAAGGGAAAAGTCGAAGTCGGCAACATCATCGAGACCTTTGGGAACTTTGTGGTCGGCGGCAACAGCATCGTTGGTATCATCGTTTTCCTCGTCCTCGTGATCATCAACTTTTCGGTCATCACCAAGGGTGCTGGCCGAATCGCCGAAGTCGCTGCTCGCTTCACGCTTGATGCATTGCCAGGCAAGCAAATGGCCGTCGATGCCGAGCTCGCCGCTGGCGCTCTGACCGAAGCTCAGGCCAAAAAACGTCGCTCCGAAGTTCAGCGTGAAGCCGACTTTTACGGTGCGATGGACGGTGCTTCTAAGTTTGTTCGAGGCGATGCGATTGCAGGCCTGATCATCACCGGTATCAATATTGTCGGTGGTCTGATTGTCGGCGTGGGCCAGGGCGGGATGGATTTTGGAACCGCGTTCCAGACTTACTCGCTGCTTACGGTCGGTGACGGTCTTGTTTCCCAGATTCCTTCGCTTCTGATTTCGACCGCAACCGGCGTCGTGATCACCCGTGTGGCCAGCGAGTCGAACTTCGGTTCCGACATCGCACAGCAGCTTGTTGGCAATTACCGCGTGCTTTACGCAGCTGCCGCCATCGTTTTTGGCCTCGGTCTTGTGCCCGGCATGCCGCTTCCAATCTTCGCATTCATGTCGGTTTTGATGGGCGGTTTTGGTTATCACCTCACCACGCGTCCAGCGCCAGGTGACGAAGACAAACCCGTCGAGAAAGCACCCACAGGCGAAAAGTCTGAGACAGAAACGTTGAAAGACCTTCTGAACGTCGAGCCGGTTTCGCTTGAAATTGGGTACGGCCTCTTAAACCTGGTCGACGAGACTTCAGGTGGGACTTTGCTGAATCGACTGGTGCAGATGCGCCGCCAATTTGCTCAGACTCTGGGTGTTCTGGTTCCGCCGATTCATATCCGCGACAACCTTGAGCTCGAGGCCGGCCAATATCGTTTGATGTTGCGCGGCGTGCCCATCGGGAACGGACGTTTGATGCCAGGTCGCATGCTCGCCATCGACCCGGGCGGAGTGGACGGAAAGATCAACGGTGTCCCAACCAAGGACCCAACCTTTGGTCTGGACGCCCTTTGGATCGAAGGCACTGAGCAACATCGCGCCGAGGCCTTTGGTTATACGGTCGTGAATCTTGAGACCGTCGTGGTCACCCATTTGACCGAGCTGGTTCGACAAAATTCGTCGGATCTCTTCGGCTGGCCTGACCTCAGCGAACGCCTTGATGGCATGCGCGTCACCGCACCGAAACTGGTCGAAGACGTGCTCGATAAATACGGGATGTCTGGTTTGATGAGCATCGTTCGTCGATTGCTCGACGAAAACATCTCGATCCGAGACCTTCATACGGTGTTCGAAGCACTCGCCTCGTTTAAGGGCGAAAAGTCGAACAGCACGGCGCTCACGCAGGAAGTCCGAGCCACACTCGCTCGGCAGATTTCACATCAATTTATGAATGCAGACGGCGTGATTCACGCGGCGTTGCTTGACCGTAGCCTTGAAGAAAGCCTGCGTCGTTGTCTGGTGACTCAGAACGGTGAACCCGTTTTGGCGTGTGACCTGGGAACGGCTCAATCCCTTTTTGCAGAAATCGAATCGGCCTTTGGCGCCTTTGCAGCCCACGACGCCGAGCCCCTTATTCTGGCACCGCCAGACCTTCGTTCGCCTTTGCGCGAATTTTTAAGCCAGTTTTTCCCGAATGTTGACGTGATTTGTCACCGCGAAATTGTGCCCAACGCTCAAATTATCAGCGTCGCACAACTTGGCGGAAACGATGCCATTGCAGCCGCTGAATGAGACAGGAGACCCCTATGATGCAACAAACCCGCACCTTTAAAGTGACTGACTTGCGCGAAGGCTTGCGCACGATCAAGCGCGAAGTGGGCGATAATGCGGTCATTTTGAGTACGTCTCGGCAGCCCGATGGAACCGTAGAAATGACCGTCGCCTTGGCCAATGAACCCAAACATGAATCGCCCACCGAAGCCCCCATCATGAATCCTGAACAAGCTGAGTTTGTCGCTCTCACCCAGATGGTCGTTGAACTCAAAGGCCAGATTTCAAGCCTTGCAAGCGAGGTTCGGCGCGCCGACCGACAGACTCCGTCCACTCCTGTGGCCGCCGTACGCAAAGAGCAGCCGACCTTATCTGCCGGTGTTTTGCAGGATATTCGGATGGCCGTGGCCCGCATCAACGACCGTGGCGCAGAAGACACCTTCGCCCGTTCGGTCGCCCTTATGTACGAATGGCTGACTCGTCACGGCGTATTGCACGGCCATGTCGAGGAACTCCTGGCACACGCCTTTGCAGCTTCGGAAGTCTGGGAAGAAGAACCAGCCATGCTTCATGAGCTGGTGAAGCGCGAGATGGAAGCCCGAATCGAAACCACGCCCCCACTTTGGAGCAGTCGTGCCGAAGGTTGTGAGGTCGTGGTGTTGATGGGGTCGACTGGTGTGGGCAAGACCACCACCGCCGCCAAAATCGCTGCACATGCATCGGTCGTGGGTGGGAAAAGAGTCGGCCTGATTTGCGCAGATACCTTCCGAATTGGCGCGGCCTACCAGGTCGAGACCTATGCCGAATTGCTGAATATTCCGATCCGATTGGCCTCGTCGATGGCCGAGCTTCGCACCGCGTTGCAGGCGTTTGCGGACTTTGATTTGGTGATCATCGACACCATGGGGCGCACGCCCTGGGGTGGAACAAAACACTCGGATAAACAAGCGTTGGCGTTGGATAAGATTCGCGCGGTCGCCACTGAAATGGGCGCGAATCCAGTGTTTCACCTGTGTCTGAGCGTGTGCACACGCGTCGAAGACATGATCGAGGCCGCCGCCAACTTTGACGGTGTCACTCCTGACGCACTTATCTTTACAAAACTCGATGAAGCTCGAGCCCTTGGAGCGATCTACTCGGTCGCCCGTGCCTCGGGGGCGCCTATCTCACATATTTGTGACGGCCCCATCGTTCCAGAAAATATCCAGGCACCGACCGCACGAGAAATCGTCGGTTGGGTGTACCGCGGCAGCATGGAGGCCAAATGATGGCGGCATACGTACCCTCAGCACTGAAAAAATACGGACAGAGCGAAAGCCTTGAATCAGTGCGCGAAAAACAAACGCAGCTGGTCAAAGACCACGGACGCCTTGTGCGAACGGTTGCTTACCGGATTTTCCGACGCCTTCCGCAGCATGTTCGTGGATTTGAAGAAGAAGATTTGGTCAGCGTCGGCATTTTGGGTCTCTTGGACGCCAACGAACGCTGGAATCCAGAGCAAGGTATTGCCTTCGAAACCTTTGCGGAATTTCGGATCAAAGGCGCGATTCTCGATGAAATTCGGCGCCACGATTTTTTCCCACGTCGTCTGCGAGCTCAGGCGAATAAGGTCAAAAAGAACGAAGCCAAACTTGAAGCCGAACTCGGTCGTCGGCCTTCCGACGAGGAGATCGCCGCCGAAATGGAATTACCCCTCGAGGATTTTCAGAAACTTCGTGGCGAAGTCGCTCAATACGTCTTTGTGCCCGAAGAAGACTGCATTTCATTGCAGTCGCCTTTCCCACAGCCCGACCAAGTTCTGGCCGTGACCGAACTCCGTGACCACCTCAAAAAGGCGCTCGAAGACCTTCCAGAAAAAGAAAAATTGGTGCTCGAC
>JBFFMO010000176.1:0-7354 GCA_041554035.1 Allomicrovenator sp.
CAGTTCGCCGGTGTCCTGATCGGACTGCTCAAGGCTGGCGAGAAGGCGCCGCGAACTGACTTCGACGTCTTCGATGACCGTCTGCATAGCGGATATTTTCCCGTTGAGCACGTGCAGCGACTGGGCAGAATCTTGCGCCGCGGCGATTCTAAAAAAGCCATTTTGTATGAACTGGTCACGCCCGACACCGTGGAAGCCCACGTCAGTCGTCGACGAAGGACTCATGATGCTTACGAGTGACTTGGTGCTGGCGCGTGTGCGTAAAGGCATTTTAAGGCCCAGTTTTTTGACCGAGTCCGAGGCCGAATTGGCGCGCTGTTCGGTCCTCCTCGAAACGTGGTCCGCCCATCAAGGTGCACGCCGCGAGGAACTCGATGAAATGCTTCAGGGGCTGGAGGGCGACGGTACGGACTTCGCGGTCTGGCGTGGCCTTTCGAAGCTGATAGCGGACGGTTCCGAGTTTGAAATCGCGTCGGCTCTTGATCCATCGCAAGTGCGCGCCCATGTTTTTGAGGCTGCCGCTGGGGCGATTCCACGAAACGACACCGAGCGAAATGCGATTTTGGCGACGGTGGCCAAGACCCTTGGTGTTGAAACTCATCACGTGGAGGCCGGCCTTTATGCTGACCTGACCGCAAGACAAGTCCTTAAGTCCGTGCCGAAATGGAGCGCGGACGTGCTCTTGAACCGATACAACGTCGCGCTGGCTCAGGGCGTTTTGTATCGGGCGACCGAGCTTACGATTCGTCTTGTCGACAAGCGCGCAGCACGGATTCGACAAGTCTTTCATATGTTGAAGTTTTTTGGATTGATGCACCGAGTGGAAAAGGACGGCAAATCCTGGGTGCTTACGGTCGATGGCCCCGCATCATTGGTGTCGCAATCCCGGAAATACGGCTTGAATCTGGCCACCTTTCTACCCGTGGTATTTCAGTGCAATTCGTGGGAACTCAAAGCCACGGTCGAATGGCAACCACGCAGGCCGGTCGTCTTTGAGTTGGCGTCAACCGAGGTCGAATTGAAGTCGACCTACCGCACGAAAGGCAATTGGCGATCCGACGAAGAGACGATGCTCTTATCCAGGTTTGCCGAGGGTGTGGAGGGTTGGAAGCTGAAGGCCGAGGCGACCATTCTAGACCTCGACAAAGGAGAAGTCCTGGTCGCGGACTACCTGATGACCTCGCCCGAGCAAAAAGAGGTTGTGGTCGATGTTGTGGGCTTCTGGCGTGAAGGGTACCTGGCGCGGCGCCTTGAATACCTTGAGCATGTGAAGACGCCGGTCGTTCTGGTGGTGGCCGAACGCATGAAGACACACGGGGAGGCCATTCAAGAAATGAATATCCCCGTGGTCTACTTTAAAGGTGTGATTCGCCCGGATATCCTCATCCAGGCGGCAGAGCGGGCCTTGGCTACTGCCCGCCCGTAACGGGCAAAACACAGTGGCGCACGGCGTTCATGGTTGGCTGCGTGAGCAGGAAGATGATTTCGGCCAACGCGTTGGGCGAAACCCATTTCGAGAAATCCGAGTCCGGCATTTCCCGCCGATTGGCCTCGGTGTCGATCATCCCAGGCGCCACGGCGTGGATGTTGATGTCCTCGTCTTTGACTTCGGCAGCAACGCTTTCGATGAAGGCATGAAGTCCAGCCTTGCTGGCCACGTAGCTGCTCACCCCAAAGCCCGGCTTCAGCGCGCTGGCCGAACTCACCAGAACAATCCGACCAAAGCCGCTGGTCTTCATCGCTTTGAGCGCTTCGCGAGTCGCGATCAGCGACGATTTCAGGTTCAGGTTGACCAGGAAATCGATGTCGTCAGTGATGGTCTCGTGCGCCGGTGTGAAGCGAAACCCACCCGCACAATGGATCAGTGCGTCGATGCCGCCTAACGAAGACTTGATATGCTCAAACGCGCCTTGGACCGCGTCGGCGTGGGTCAAATCGCAGCCCAAAAGATGAAGCCGGTGCAATTCTTTGTGCCGGACCAACTCGTTGCCGGCAAAGTTGCGGTCGATGCCGACCACCGTGCATCCAGCATCCACAAAATGCTCTAAGACTTTGCTGCCCAGAGCACCGGCTGCGCCGGTGACGACGACACGGCGCAGGCTTTGTTGTTCGTTTGTGAGTTCCATGAGCCAGCCTTAAAACGTTTGCGCGAGGGCGCGTTCAATAATTTCTATGGATTCATCGATGAGCGCGTCAGTGTGCATGATCGAAAGGAATCCGGCCTCGTATTGGCTGGGTGCAAGATAAACGCCAAGATCAAGACACTGGTGGAAGAACTTATTGAATTTGGGGATATCGCAATGGGTGACGTCTTCGTGGGAGTGGACAGGGCCGGGCGCGAAGAAGAGTCCAAACATCGAACCCACGCGGTGTTGAGACAGCGGGTATCCGTTGATATCGATGATGCGTTGGACGCCGACTTCGAGGCGTCTGCCAGCGCGTTCGAGAGCCTCGTACGCCGAATCGGTGAGCAATTCCAAAGTCTTCAGGCCGGCAGCGACCGCCACAGGGTTACCCGAGAGTGTCCCGCCCTGATAGATCGGTCCGTCGGGTGCCACCTGGCGCATGAATTCGCTCTTTCCGCCATACGCTGCAAGGGGGAACCCACCGCCCAGAACCTTGCCAAAGCAGTAGAGGTCACCCTCGACACCGTAGACCTCGGAGGCGCCACCTCGAGCCACGCGAAATCCGGTCATGACCTCGTCCAGAATCAACGCTGCGCCGTGTTTGGTGCACGCGGCTCGAAGCTTGGTCAAAAAGCCATGTTGTGGCGGGATGCAGCCCGTATTTCCGCAAATCGGTTCGACGATCACACACGCGATCTGACCGGGATTTGCGTCAAACAAAGCCTCCACGGAGGCGATATTATTGAACTGCGCAAGCAACGTGTCCTGTGCGGTTCCAGGCGTGACACCTGGACTGTCGGGAGTTCCAAGCGTCAAAGCGCCTGAGCCCGCTGCAATCAAGAACGAGTCAGCATGACCGTGATAACAACCCGTAAACTTGATGATCTTGTTTCGACCGGTCACGCCGCGGGCCACTCGTACTGCGGACATGCAAGCTTCGGTGCCCGAACTCACCAGTCGAATCAAGTCGACGGCGGGTACGCGATCGATGACGGCTTCAGCCAGATCGATTTCGCGTTCAGTGGGGGCGCCAAACGATGAACCGCCGTCCATTGCCTTTTTGCAGACCTCGACAACCTCGGGATGGGCGTGACCAAGAATCGCGGGGCCCCATGTCAGGATGAAGTCGATGTAGTTGTTACCATCCACGTCGTGGATATGCGCGCCTTTTGCGTGCGAGATGAAAGGAGGTGTCCCTCCCACGGAACGAAAGGCGCGGACGGGCGAGTTCACGCCGCCTGGCATCACGCGTTGCGCGCGTTCGAGTAGAGCCTGACTTCGAGTGTACATGGGGCGTTCCTTGGAGTTGAATCAGGCTCTCTTGTAGTGAGCGCTTTCATTTGGGTCAACGCAGGAACTTCGTCGCGTTGAAGTGTGTTCTAAGTCAAGATGACGTCCCGACCCCTGGAGTTTTCATGAATGTGCGGATTGCGTTGGCTCAGATGACCTCAACCCGAGACATCGAGAAAAATCTTGAAACATGTCGCAGGCTTGCTGAGGAAGCTGCCGAAGACAGAGTCCGCTGGGTGATTTTTCCCGAGAACGCGCCATTTCTGGGGGCTGATAAGGAAAAGGCGGCGATCGCTGAAGAGTTGGACGGACCACTCATGGAGCACTTTCGCGAGATGGCGCGGCAGCGAAAGATGTTCGTTACGGTGGCTGGATTTCCAGAAATTGCGCCGACACCCGGACACACGTTCAACACCCTGGTGACGCTGAATTCCAAGGGCAAGACCGTCGCCGTATACAGAAAGATGCATCTCTTCGACGCCAGGGTCGATGAAGAGACTTCCTACCGTGAGTCGGATTCCTGCACTCCCGGAGAAGAATTGGTTTTGTCGGAAATGCATTTCGACGACACGACTCTCAAAGTCGGCCTCAGTATTTGTTACGACCTGCGTTTTCCAGAACTCTACCGGGAACTGCGAAAACAGGGTGCCAACGTCTTGATCGTGCCCAGCGCGTTCACGCTGCAGACGGGCCGCGATCACTGGCATGCGTTGCTTCGCGCCCGCGCGATCGAAAACCAATGTTACGTCTTGGCTCCCGACCAGGTGGGCGTGCATTTCGGTCAGCGGGCATCTTTTGGTCATTCATGTGTTTATGATCCGTGGGGCCAACTTCTGGCTTGTGCCCCCGATAGAACCTGTCTTGTGACTGCTGATCTCGACCTCGACCACCTTAACATGGTACGGGAGCGGATGCCGGTAGAGGCCCATCGACGCATCGACCAATGATATGCTGACCGTTCTTCAAAGTTTAGACATCATTCTGCCCGTACTTTACGCCGCGAATTTAGCACTTTATGTGCGACATTTTGTGCGCGAAGGGGACGATTCGGACAGCCTGCGTCGAGTGACCTTGCCTGTGATGCTCTTGGTTCACGGCGCATATTTTGTGATTCGTGGGTCTGAGTTTTCGTATTTCCCGCTTGGCAGCAAACCCGAGTTCTTCTCGTGGTTGGCTTATTCGCTGGTATTGGTTCACGCGGCGGTGGAACGGCAGTTGAGGCAGGGAAGAACCGGGATGTTCTTTCTGGCGATTGCCCTGTTTTTCCAGACCGGCGCCAGCGTGTTCATGGAGTATTCCACCAAACACGCGCTTCTGCTTGAAAACCCTGTCTACGCGATTCACGTGATCTTCACGGTTCTCGGCGTTACGGCTCTCTCGGTCGGCGCGCTCTACGCGGTGATGTACGCCATCCTGTCGCGTCAGCTTAAAAAGCGTGAGATGGGGCTATTCTTCAAGAAACTGCCTCCACTGGCCTTGCTCGACCGAAGCTCCAAGATTGGAACGGTGGCTGGCATCGCCTTATTGGGCTTCGGACTTGGCGTCGGCTACGCCGTCGCGTGGGAAGTCGACGCCTCCGTATCGTTTGGTGATCCGAAATTGGTGGCAACCAATGTTGTTTGGGTTGGGTACGTATTGGGGGCGCTATGGGTGAAGTTCAAAGGCCTGCCATCGTTGAAAGTCGCATGGCTGACGATCATCTGGTTTCTGGTGTTCTTGGGGTCCGCGGGTGCCAATCACTCGTTCCTTCAGTGATGAGTAATTCTCGCGACATAAGTCTCTTCTCGTTTTCCCATCGAAACACGCCGCTTGAAGTGCGTGACCGTTTGGTGTTTTCGCGCGAGGAAACCGACGCATTTGTTCCGATTGCGCGCGGGTCTGTGGCCTCTGAGGTCGCCGTGCTTTCGACCTGCAATCGCACCGAGTTCTATCTGTTTGGCGCACCGGAAAACCTGGATTGGGGCGCGTTTGCACCCGTCGTTGGCCAGGCCAAAGACATCGTTGAAGGGGTGGCACCAACGGTCTTCAGAGGCCGCGAAGCCGCCAGACACCTGTTTCGGGTGGCTGCGTCGATCGAGTCTTTGGCCCTTGGTGAGGACCAGATTCTGGCTCAGGTCAAAGAGGTCCACCGTCAGGTGCTCGAGTCGACCGGTAAGTCGCCGGTACTCGATCGTCTTTGTCAGTTTGCGATCCGCGCAGGCAAACGAGTGCGGACCGAGACTGCCCTTTGCGATGGCGCCGTATCCATAAGTTCAGCGGCGGTCACGCTCGCGAAACGGATTTTTGGTGATTTCCGTCCGCTGGAGATCGCGTTGATCGGTGCGGGGGAGACCAACGAAAGCGCGGCCGAGAATTTTCGTGCGGCCGGTGCTTCACGATTTGTCGTCGTCAATCGAAGTGCGGAACGTGGTCAGGCGCTCGCTGAGAAATTCGCAGGGCGATATGCGCCGCTGGAAGACCTCGAGAAGGTCCTGAAAACGGCCGATGTTGCGGTATTTGCGACAGGCTCACCCACGCATTTGGCCACCCGCGACATGATGAAGCGCGTGATGAAAGCGCGCTCGTTTCAGTCGATTTTCATGATCGACATCAGCAACCCTCGAAACGTTGAACCCGAGGTCGGCGACGTTTCTGGCGTGTTTTTGTTTAATATCGACGACCTTGAACAGGTCGTGCGCGATAATTTGCGGGAACGACAGGCCGAGATCCCGAAAGCCGAAGCGATCATCGAAGAGGTTTTGGACGAATGGGTCGCATGGATGCAGTCGATGCAGGTGCTGCCCACGATCGGAGACCTTGCGAAATTCTTTGAGGGAATCCGTCAGCAAGAGGTCGAGAAACACCGCGGCAAATTGAGTGACGAAGAGCTCGCAACGATGGAAGCCGTTTCGAAGGGCATGGTGAAGAAGCTGCTTCATAACCCCATTACTTTTCTTCGAAACGCAGCGGACCAGGGGCTCAGGCCCGACGATTTGCACACGGTCAGAAATCTTTTCAAATTGGACGATGACGAATGAAACACCTACGCATCGGAAGTCGAAGATCACGCCTTGCCCTTTGGCAGACCAACCATATTGCGGCTCTTCTGATGGACGCCCATCCGAGGCTGACGACGGAAGTCGTGACCATGGATACGATCGGCGATAAGATCACCGACGTTCCGCTGCCAAAGATCGGGGCCAAAGGGCTCTTCACGCAAGAACTTGAAGACGCGCTTCTCGATGGTTCGGTGGATATCGCTGTGCATTCGCTCAAAGACCTTCCGACGACGCTTCCAGAAGGTCTGGCCTACGTCGGGTCGCCAGAGCGTGCCGCTCCCACCGACGCGTTCATCTCGACCAAATGGGCGAGTTTTGAAGAGGTGCCCGAAGATGGCGTGATTGCGACGGGAAGCCTTCGACGAAAAGCTCAGTTGCTCAGCGTGAAGCCCGGACTGCGGTTCGAAAGCCTGCGCGGAAATATCGACACGCGGCTTCGCAAGCTCGAAGAATTCGGGTGGGACGGAATCATCATGGCGACGGCGGCATTAGAGCGGCTGGAACGTCCGGAATTGGTTGCTCAGGAACTCAATGCTCAGACATTTGTTCCGGCCGTTTCTCAAGGTGCCATCGGCATTGAAGCTCGCGCTGACCGACGGGATATCAAAGACCTTCTGGCTCCGATTCTGCACATGTTGACTGTGGAAGCCGTCGAAGCCGAACGCACCTTCATGAGAGCGCTTGAAGGAGGGTGTTCCGTTCCTTTGGGCGCCCATTGTGTGAGGGTCGGCGATCAGTGGTCATTCCGGGCCTGGGTTGGCAGCGAAGACGGTCAACGAACGCTCAACGATGTCGCCATCGGCCCAGATCCGGTCGCACTCGCCAACGCCATGGTCTTGGATTTCCGCGCGAAGGGCGCAAACGAAATTCTCGGCCGGTCATGAGCGTCCGTGTCGTTTA
>JBFFMO010000177.1:0-7339 GCA_041554035.1 Allomicrovenator sp.
AGCGAAGTCAAAGCTCGCCGGAAGCCGATATTGCTGCACTCGCACAGCACGGGGAACGTCAACCTGATACGCACAACTGTCACGGGCGGCAAACCAGACGTGCGTGGAACCGGAAAGATCGTCGACGCGCAGACAACACCCCAAGGCGTCGTCATTCCCAAGCCCACCAAACAACGTGTGCCCCGCAAGGGTTTCACCTACCAGCCCGAAGATCTCGTCTGCACTGGAACCAAGCCGCAGAAATACAAGAAGCTGCACTTCGATGAACGGGCCGTGGTGCTTGGTGGGAATTGTGACATCGAGATCGATGGGTGCATCATCGACACCAAGCTCGTGGCCGTGACCGCGATGAACGGCAATGTGACGTTGCGCAACTGCGAGATTCACGGCGGAGCGGCCGCTGCGCAGGTCGCTGGTTCGGGTAAGCTTCGGATCATCAATTCGAAGCTGAAGTCGCCGAACGCCGCGGTGCGAACCTTCTCGGGTTCGACGGGCGACATCGTGGTCGAGAAGTCCAAGATCGACGGTGCAATCGTCGAGGAAGGACAGGGAAAGGTCGTGCGCTGACATATGCGACGCGCCGCTGCCGGCAGTTGAGCGGCGATTGGTTTTGCACCACGGGGGTGCGTGCGTCACATCTGGCACGATTTGGCACGATTGGCACGATTTGGCGCGATTGGCGCGATTGGCGCGATTTAGTCGCGCGCTGACTAGTCGATCGGGTTGAGCGCCGAATCGAGGCGAACTTGGACCAACCCGATACCCTGAGCCGCTTGACCCGGGTCGACGTAACGAAGGTCGCGGAATGTGACGAGCCAGCCGCCGTCGTCTTGTGGTTCCTTGGTCCAATAAGGAAAACGGGTCGAGGGACGTCAAAGGCGTCTTGGTGCAGTGGCAACACGCGATACCGGTCCTCGAAGACCATCACCACGCGGTGCTCGAACGGTAGGCCCGGCACGGGGTTCGACTGCACCTCAAGGGGGCGCCCCTTTGCAAAGGCATCTTGTTCGGCCATGCGCGCGAGCCCGAACACGACGCCAATGTAGACCAGCAGGGTTGCCAATCCGCTGCGCGCAACGTTGCTGGATTTCACGCCGCGCAGACGGAGTGTGATGATGCCGACAATGCGCGGCTGAAGCCACGCCTACCGGTCGCAGACGAACCCGCTCGAAAAACCATCTTTTCCTAAACTCCTTAAAGTTTCCGAATGGAGCGGAATTCGCTAAGATGGGGGCGTTTCGAATGGAGATGGAAATGAATAAATGGATGTGTGTTTTGGTCGTGCTCGCGATGTCCTGTGGCGATTCAGAGTCGTCAAAAAAGGGCGAAGAATGCACGGATTGTGTTGTGAATGTGGGCAGCGCGGAGCTTTCGGTTGAATCCATCACCGAGCTGTTTGAAGGCGGTCCGGGAAAGACCTCGGCCATCAAGCTCAAACGTCAGCCGATGAGTGACGTCAAGGTTCTGATCGTGTCGCTTAACCCGGATTTGGTGACGGTCTCGCCGTCCGAGATGACCTTTGCAGCTGCGGCGTTTTCGTCTTCGCAGATCCTGACGGTCACACCCGTGGATGACTTCACAGACGAGGCCGATGCCCTTGCAACGGTGGAGTTCTCGTTGGTCAGCGACGACACGAGCTTCGCAGGGCGCATGGTCAATCCGCTGAAAATCACCATCATTGACGACGACGAGCCCGGCTCGTTTGTGGTCGACGCCGATGCGTTCATTACCGGCGAGGACGGAACACAGGCGTTGTTGGACATCACGCTCAGCGCGCAGCCAGGCGGCGACGTGCTGGTGCCAGTCAAAATCGACGACGAAACAGAAGCGACCGTGGACGTGACGTCTTTGACGTTCAACGCCTTGAACTGGAATATCGCGCAGCGCGTGACCGTCACCGGCATCGATGACAGCACCAAGGATGGTGACCAAACCTTCAATCTGGTGCTTGGCCCGACCAACAGCACCGAGCCTCTCTTCAATGGACTTCCGCCCCAGAATATCCAGCTGACCAACGTCGACGGCGTCTGCAATAACGGCATCATCGACGGGGCTGAAACCTGTGAGCCGACCGGCAACGAATCGACAACCTGTCCTTACGGCGAGCGCTCATGCTCGTATTGTTCTGCAAGCTGCCAGATGGCGGCAGGAACGGTCACAGGGTATTGCGGTGACGGCACCAAACAGGCTCAGGAACAATGCGATGAACCCTCACAGCCGTGCACCTACGGCCAGACCACGTGCCAGACGTGTTCTCAGTGTAATCTGGTCGCGGGAACGGCGCAGTATTGCGGTGACGGCGTGGTGCAGACGAATAAGGGCGAGGAATGTGATGGCAGCGTGTGCTGCAACAGCAGCTGCAAGACGGACACAAACGCGTGCGACGTTTGTTTGCTGATTTCGGAGTATTACGAAGGGCCAGGGAACGACAAAGCCCTCGAAATCTACAGCTGCGAAACCGCGCCACTAAACTTAACCGGCATTCACGTGTGCTCGGTGCGAAACGCGGACACCACGTGCGCAACTTCGCGGGCATTATCGGGCACGATAGCACCCGGGGGCACGCTGACCTTATGCAATTCGATGGGTATGATTGGCGCTCAGTACTGCGATATTCAAGACAACATGACGACCTCGTTTAATGGCGACGATCGACTGGCTTTGTTCCTGAATTTGGACAATTCACCTGGTCTTGGCCCCAACGACGTGGTCATCGATGCGTTCGGCCAGCTCTCGTCTCAACCGCTCGACCTAATTTGGGCCAACGTCGACTACGAGCGCTGCAACTTCACCCCATATTCGGGCGTTGGGTTTTGGGATGTGTCGTCGTATTTCCGAAACGCCAACCAAGGCTTAGCGGGCCTGAAGCGGCCGCCAACCCAAGGTTGCAACTGACAGAATAAGGGGTTGAGGTAGGACTCTGGGAACCAGAGTCCTGGTTTCATTCGGTAGGGCAACCGTTTAACACGACGGGACCTACAATGATGCGCACCGAGCTCGCATCGACACCCAGAGCATTAAAGTCGGTGTCGCCATAATCACCGCAGTTCGTCGTCTTGTTGCCGTCTAGGTCCAAAGACGTGGTGATATAATAAGCCAAATTGGAATCGCGATCCGGAGCATCGATCGACACCACGATGGGGTCGGTGAGCCCCGATTTGGTCGTCTCGCCCACCAATTTTGCCGGAGCGTCCTGAACGTCAGGGTCGTACTCCCAGATCGACAGCGATAGTGTCGCTTTGGAAAGGTCAGCGATGGCCGGTTCGGGAAGGATTTCAACGTCCACGCTGTCCTCGGCACAACCGGCTGCGGCAAAATTCATCATCAATACAGAAAGAAACATCCATTTCTTCAACATTGGGCACCTCCAAAATTCATCCATTCTGTGCGCTGGTGGTCGGCAATGACCACAAGTCGCCTCACGAGGTCACACTAGAGAAATTCAAGATCCAATCAAACTTACAGGTTCTTACACCGCAGAGGCTCGGTCGGCGGTGCTCGAAGTTCCTGTCGAATCCAAGGCCGAAGCTGTTCGCATTTTTCGAACCAGTCGGTCATTCTTCACATCATCGATTCTGGGTGCGGCGAACCACGACGCGATGAAACAAGACATCAAGGTGACGAACATGATTGCGGTCTCAAGCGAAAATCAGTTGGAGGATTTGAAAGCGGCAAACGACGTTCTGCTCGTTTATTTTGCGCCGCCGACCTGCAATGTGGGTGAGTCGCTTCTGGACAAGGTCGTCGCCGTGTTGGCGGATCGCCCGGTCGCAGCGGCACAGGTCGATACCAGTGCGAATCCGGCCATCGCTGGACAGCACCTCGTGCTGGCTTTCCCGACCATCATTGTGTTCATTTTTGGGCGTGAGTTTGAACGGCTGAGTCGAATCATCTCGATCGGGGATTTGGAGCGTGCACTTGATCGAGCCGTGACCATCGTCAGCGACGCCAACGACACGTAGCGCTGAGGCCTCACTTCGCGCCAGCCGGGCATTTCCCGTGACCGTTTCAATGAGAGCACGAAATTCTTGCGCAGATGTATCCCCTGCCGGCGGCGCGCATCCAACCCCGTATGAATCGATCCACATGCACAGTCCTATTATTGTTCGCGGTCGCTATTTGCGGCTGCAGCGAAACTGAAACCGAAGCGCCCAAGAAGGCCAGCGGTCCGCCCGTTGCGAAGGTTGAGGTCGCCAAGATCGAAGCTACGTCGTTGCTGGAAGTCCGACGTTTCCTCGGCGAGGTGCGCAACGCCGAGTCTGCAGTACTTGCGCCTGGTGGCGCGGGTTCGGTGACCCGCGTGGATGTGCTCGAAGGTGACGAAGTGAAGCGGGGCCAAGTCCTCGTGCAGCTCGATGACAGCATCCAGCGTGCGCGCCTCCGGGAAGCGCAGGCGGCGACTGACCGCGCCACTGTTGAGCTCGACCAGGCTCAGCGCGACGTCGACCGCTTCGGCAAGCTGAGTGAGAAGGGCTATCACCCCCCGGCAGAGACGGAGCAGATATCGTCGCGCAAGGACGCTCTGGAGGTCGCCGCATTGGGTCAGCAGGCTTCGGTGCAGCGACTGCGGGAAGAGATCGCGCAGATGCGGGTTGTGGCGCCATTCGACGGTGTGGTCGCGCGGAGGCACGCCTCAAGAGGGCAGTGGCTGCAGGTGGGCGAGCCTGCGATCGAGCTGAGTTCAAACGGGATATTGGAAGTCTTTGTGCGCGTGCCAGCGGAGGTGCTCGATGCGCTCTCTACCGAGCATCCCGCGCAAATCGTACGCGGAGAGCATCGCACGGACGCCGAAGTGGCGGGGATCGTCGGCAGCCTTGATCGCCGCACCCGCACGGCGCTTCTGCGGATCGTTCCGGTGGAGCCGACAAACTGGCTGCGTCAGGGGGATGCGGTGGACGCGTTCTTAAGCCTGCAGCGCGATAATGTTGGCGTCGTGGTTCCGAGCGATGCCGTTGTGCAAGGGGTCGCCGGCACGAGGGTCTTCAGGGTCAAGGACGGGAAGGCCGAACCCCATGATGTCCGAGTGGTCGTGCGTTCCGGCGACCAGGTGCTGATCGAAGCCACCGAGCTCAAGCTCGCCGACGACGTGGTCGTGCGCGGCAACGAGCGTTTACGCCCTGGCCAAGATGTTCAGGTGCAGCCATGAAAGAGCGCTTTGAAGCCGCCACGGGCCTGCTTGCGGTCGCGATTCGCCGTCCAGTGAGCGTGGTTTCGGTGGTCTTGCTCGTTCTGTTTTTCGGTGTTTTGTCCGTGTTCCAGCTTCCGGTCCAGCTGACGCCGGACATCGCGGCTCCGACGATTACTGTGAGCACCACCTGGCCCGGGGCAGCGCCGGTTGAGGTCGAGAGCGAGGTCATCGAACCGCAGGAGGAAGTCCTAAAGCGGGTCCCCGGCCTGACGGACATGGAGTCGACTTCACGTCTGGGGCAGGGAGAAATCACGCTTGAGTTTCAGGTCGGCAGCGACATGGATCAAGCGCTGGTGCGCGTTTCGAATCAGCTTGGCCAGGTCCCGAACTACCCTGAAAACGTAGACGAACCGGTCATTTCGACGTCCAACTCCGCGGGGCCGCCGCTCGCGGTTATCATCATTCGTTCGCGTTACCCGACGGTGTCCCCTCAGCCTTATAGGACGTGGGTTGACGATGTCGTGGTGCCCGAAATCGAGCGCATCCCTGGTGTTGCCAGCGTTCGAGTTCGCGGCGGCCTGCGCAGTGAGGTGCATATCGACGTTGATCCCGAGGCGCTTGCTGCTCGTGGCATCACGATGAGCCAGGTGGCGCGCAGCATCACCGGCGAGCTCCGGGATATCTCGGCCGGTGACTTTGATTTGGGTAAGCGACGCATGGTCGTGCGCAGCATGTTGAAGCCGCAGCAGGTGAGCCAGCTTGAGCGCGTCGTCATCGCGTCTAGCCCTGAGGGCGTGCCCGTAAGGCTGGGCGATGTTGCACACGTCGAGGTCGGCTTCGGGAAAGCGCGCGACTTCGCCATTGCCGACGACGACGTGGCGATCGCGCTGCTGCCAAGCCGTGAAGCGGGCTATAACGTCCTTGAGGTAACCGAGGAGGTGCGCCGCGTTGTCGAGGAACTTAACGAGACACGCTTTGCTCCTGAAGGCCTCAAAATCGAGGTGGTCGATGACCAGGTCGGCTACATCCTCGGCGCGATCGACGTTGTACGTGGCAACTTGCTCATTGGCGGTGTGCTCGCAGTGTTGGTGCTCTTGCTCTTCCTGCGACGAATGGGTGCGGCGTTCATCATCAGCATGGCGATCCCGATCTGCGTGCTGGGAACCGCGATTGGCATGGCCATCCTAGGTCGTTCCATCAACGTCGTGAGCCTCGCGGGGATGACCTTTGCCGTGGGCATGGTGATCGACAACTCCATTGTGGCGCTCGAGAATATCGACACGTGGATGAAGAAAGTCGATGACGCGCGACTCGCCGCCTGGCATGGGGTGCGTGAGGTCGCCGGCGCCCTTGTTGCTTCGACTGCGACGACTGCGGCGGTCTTCATCCCAATCATCGCGTGGCAGGGCGAGGTCGGCGAAATTCTGCGCGATTTGGCGTACGCCATCGCTTTGTCCGTAGGCATCTCACTCATCGTGTCGGTCGCCGTGATCCCCAGTCTTGCCGCGGTGATTCTTCGCTCGACCACGACACGCGAACCCCCATTGCGCCGGCTGGCCGCCGCGGGCGAAGTGGCCCGATCGATGATCGCCGGCGTGAGCAGTTGGGTTGCCAACCGTACGTGGAGTGCGGTCCTCGTCGTCGTCGTTGCGGTCGCGACGACGTCTTTCGTCGCGTTCTTGTTGCTGCCGAAAATGGAGTATTTACCAACGGGTAACCGTAACCTCATCTTTGGCATCATCTTGCCGCCGCCTGGTTATTCGGTCGAAGAGTCGACCCGAATCGGCCACGGCAATCAGGCCGTGATGGTGGAACACACTGGGAAATCCGTGGGCGATGTGCCCGAGATTCGCCGAAGCTTTTTTGTGGGCGATCCGTCGCTTTTCATTGCGGGCGGAGTGGCGAAAAACCCTGATGAAATCAAAGGTCTCCGCGATTTCATGCAGGAGCTTCACGGGCGGATCCCCGGCGTCATCAACTTTGCCTCGCAGTCGTCTTTATTTGCGGGCGGCATCGGGGAGGGCCGAGCGGTCGAAATCGAGCTGTCTGGCCCCGACCTCAATGCCCTGATTGGGGTTGGTCGTCAGCTCATGGGCTCGGTCAGCAAGGCTGTGCCGGGGTCACGTGTCCGACCTGTGCCGGTGCTCGACGAAGGCGCTCCAGAGTTGCATGTCATCCCGCGCCGCGAGGAAGCAGCTGAACTCGGCATCA
>JBFFMO010000178.1:0-7338 GCA_041554035.1 Allomicrovenator sp.
TAGTCACCGTCGACAAGTTCGACTTCTCCACGAATGCGAATGAACACACCGTTGAGGCTTGAGAGGTCGGATACCGTGAACGTCCCCCCAGAGTATGAAAAGCTGGCGTGCTCAGGGGACAAGAATGGGTCGCCTGCCAACACTTCGTGCGTGCTGGAACGTCCCAAGGTCGCGTCGTCCTGCGTGAGCGGAATACGTGCACCTTCGCTGCCATCGGGCTTGATGACCACCAAATGGGCGACGACCTGTGGGGTGGCTGCCATCACCGGTGTGGGCTGCGTCACCGACTGAGGAGGACTCGGATCGTAGGCCGGTTTGGGCGGCGCTGCCGGCTGTGCAGCGACGGCACCTCCACACGAACCGCAAAAGCGATTGGTGCTTGGAACTTGAGCGCTACAATGCGGGCACGCAATCATGTTGCTGACTTCTGCTTCCGGCTTGACCTCAGGTCGAGGCAACACGGTTCCGCAGCCGAGGCAAAACTTATAATGGTCTTCGTTGTCTCGTCCGCAATTCGGGCAGTTAATCACGCGTTCCTCCACGTCGTCACTGGCATTGGACGATGGTTTATCATCGAGTACCCTTGCACGCAACCGGGTAGGTTGAACATGAAGTATTGGTTGATAATTTGTCTCGTGATTTCTGGATGCGCCACGGCGCCTCCAGCTGGCGTTCGGAGTGGTTACCAAGCCGCGCGTGTCAGCAAAATCTCCGTTGCCCCCACATTCTCGTTGGACTCATTTGGTCTCGATTCTCACGAACGAAACGTCATCGAACGAAGCGTCGACCAAGACGCGGTGATCTGGCTGCGTCGTGCCGGCTTTGAGGTGAACTCGCCGGCTCACCTTCGAACGCAGCTCGCTGAGGAGTGGAATGACGTCGAGGACGCCTGGTACCGAGGCGTTGAGCTTGACTCGCTTTTCGAGCAAGGCGCACCAGAATTCGAAGGGGCCGAAATCGCTGCGGCCCAGCGGGCCTCGAAACACCTCGACGCGCAGCACGTGTTACTGATTCAGGTGCTCTATCAGACCGACTCGGTCTGCAGGGAAGATGCGCAACAGTTTACGCCCTATGCCATCACCGAGCCTCCGGCCGCCACTGCCTACCCGTGTGTGATTTCACATCTGGAGGCAAAACTGGTGGACGCCAGGACTGGACAGATCATGTGGCATAACAGGGCCTTCGTGGAGCTCGCCGCAGACCCAAGCCCTACCGCTAGGCGGCAAAGCCTTGGGGAGGCCGTAGACTGGCTGCTGGGAAGCTCCACTGGCCTGCTCAGCCTGCGTTCTATGCCAGTTGAATCCGCCCCATAGGCTGAAGACGCTGACTTGGATCGAGTTCCTGAAAACTCAACACGGCGATTTCGGGGATCTCGGTCGAAACCAAACGTTTCATGTAGCGGCGAACGCTCTGATCCGTCAGCAGAACCGGGGTGCGGCCAACTTCCACGTCTCGTTGTACGGCCTCTCGGACCTGACCCAAAATTTGACGCGACTGGTCGGGCGGCAGGGCCAGATAACTGCCGTCACCGCTCTGGCGGATTGCGCCCGCGATCATGTCTTCGATGCCACGGTCCACCAGATACGCCGCGACCTGGCCATTATTTGCGTAGGCGTGTGTGATGGCCCGCCCCATGCCTTCGCGGACACGTTCGGTGAGGACCAATACGTCTCGCTCGCCGTTTGCTCGGTCGGAAATCGTCTGAAGGATGGCGCGCAGGTTGCGAATCGAGACCCCCTCCTCCACCAAACGCCGCAAGATCTCGGTCAAATGAGGCAGCGACACCTGTTTCGGAATGACCTCCTGCACGACCGCCGGGAACGGACCCTCAAGTTGGTCAAGCAAAGCCTGAACCTCCTGAACTCCCAGAAATTCGGAAGCGCGTTCTTTGAGCACCCCTGTGAGAACGATCAACAGATATCCGGCGCAATCCCAGGTGCGGTGATTCGCCTGCTCAAGCACATCGCCGTGCTCCTGACTCACCCACGAAGCTGGACGGCGCGTGATCGGATGGCGCGTGGCGCTCGCCTCAACACCAAAGGCAGCCAGCGTTGCCGGCGCATCGATGACAAAGAGGCGGTCCAAGGGAATCGTGGCACGATGAATCGGAATTTCATCAATTTCGACTCCAAATCCATCCGCGCCGACTGCTGCGTTATCGGTACGAATCCGAACACCGGGAATCTTGACCCCAGTCTCAAAGAAAATCCCCTCGCGCATGGTCGCGATCATGTCACGGAGCCAGGCCATGCGCTCCGCTGAGATCCGCTCGCTCAGATTGGGTCCCAGCGCCAAAACAATTGGGGTCATGGATGGGAAAAGAACCCGAGATTTCTGGGCTTGCTCCTCTGCGTCGGAGCTGACTTCCTCGACTTCGTCATGAGTCGTGGGGCTTTTCATCAGACTTTTTGCGACGAAACCGAGAATCAACGCCAGGGCAAAAAAGGGCGGTCCGGGCAACCCGGGGATGATGGCAAAAACAAACATCAGTCCCCCAGAAATCGCGATCGCCTTGGGGTATGCGATGATTTGACCCACGATATCTCGCCCCAAATCGCTTTCCTCCTCATCGGCGACGCGGGTCACAATGATGCCGGCGGTCAACGAGATCAGAAGGGCCGGGATCTGGGACACCAGACCGTCACCGATCGTCAGAAGTGTATAGACACCGGCGGCTTCAGCCGCGCCCATATCAAGCTGCGCCACGCCGATGACAATACCAGCCACGATATTGATGCCCGTGATGATGATTCCAGCGATGGCATCACCTTTGATGAACTTCATGGCGCCGTCCATCGCACCGTAGAGCTGACTCTCACGTTGAACGATTCCACGGCGGCGACGTGCCTCCGTCAGATCGAATGCGCCGGCCCGCAAATCGGCGTCGATCGACATCTGTTTGCCTGGCATCGCGTCCAGCGTGAATCGGGCGGCAACCTCGGAGACACGCTCAGACCCCTTCGCGATGACGACAAATTGAATGATCGTGAGAATCAAAAAGATGACGCCGCCCACGACATAATTCCCCTGCACCACGAAATTACCGAAAGCTTCAATGACCTGACCGGCATCGGCGTTCAAAAGAATCAGGCGGGTCGACGAAACGTTCAGCGCCAGACGAAATAATGTGGTCAGCAACAAAATGGTGGGAAATGTCGACAGCCGAATCGCACTGGGAATGTAGAGGCTGATCATCAGCAATGTCACCGCCATCGAAACATTGACGGTGAGCAGAATATCCAGCAGCCAGGTCGGCAACGGAATGATCATCATCCCGACCATAGACACAACCGATGCCGCGAGCATCAAATCACTGTGTTTCGTCATGTGCGCGCGGACAGTCATAATCCCCCCAAGGGTTCATGGTTTCGGCCGGCAGAATAACCGGCAAGCTGCTGTGTGCAAACAAGAAACAAAAAAGCCCGGTCTCCCGGGCAATCCTGATTCAGGCGTTGTTCAAGGAAGAACGCAGAACTGGCTACCTGCCGCGCCCTGGCATGTTCCGCCTGACGCTACGCATACATCAGCGAACGAAGGATTCCCCTGTGTTCCGCCGATGGGCGTGGTCGAGCACGGAATTTCACACGCCCCGGAGGTCATATTGCAACGGCTCGACGTGCCGCAGTCAGCGTTTGAGGTGCACTCCGGCGCACATCCGGTAAGGAACGTAACGTCGTTGGCAGGAGATACTTCCAGATCCATGATCTGGCACGCATAACCGGCATTATAACGGCAGCTCGGACCGCAGGCTGAGGCGCAGTAAGCGAATTCGTCGCCCACTGTCCCGATCACGCGACAAACACCGTTCGGGCCACAAGCCGATGAACGATAGGTCGTTGGCGGCTCCTGATCTGGAATTGGACAAGGAGTCGCAGCACAATATCCGCCCGTGTACCCCGTTGGGTTACCATCTTGGTCAAGGGCGTCGATGCAAAACCCATCCAAGTCGCCACCATTGCACTGCGCGTCGGTGGTGCACGGCGAGCCGAGATTCGACGGTGTGGTGCATCCACACTCGGTGGTCAGTCCAAAATCACCGCAGCGCAGAGCTTTGACGTCATCACATGTCTGAGTGACCAATTGCTCAAGAGCGCTTCGGAACTGAGGATCAGCGGCGGCGTCGTCGGCACATGACGTGCCATTCGCGCCACCCGTCAGGCAATTCGATTCGATGGTGTTGACGGCCTGAAGGATATCCGCGGGCAACGTGCAGTTGTCGGTGATGCAAGATCCGTAAAACAGGTCACACGCTTGAGCACAAAGAGCCACCAACTGTGGGTCAGGGCCCGTGGTGTTATTGGTCGTGTTGTTGGTCGTATTATTTGTGTTCGTCGTATTATTTGTGTTCGTCGTGTTGTTTGGGTTCGTCGTGTTGTTCGTACCCGTCGTGTTGTTCGGGTTCGTCGTGTTGTTCGGATTCGTCGTGTTGTTTGTGGACACCATCGGGATGCAAATTGCATTCGCCGTATCGCATCGTGCACCCACTCCACACACGCCATCTGTGCACGTGTCGTAACAATCCGTCACGCCGCCAACGCTCGCAAAAACCGTCCCCACTCCACATTTGCTCGTTTTCCCACCGCTATCATCTCCGCAGCCTGCAAAGACGATAAGTGCCCCGAAGACGATTCCGGAACGCAGCAATGACGAAAGATTAACGATTTTCATGGATACACCTTTGGGCTGGGAACAGCGACGAAGTGGCAACGGCTGGGCCAACGATTCAAGTCAGGCGCCAAAGTGTAGTGAAACGTAGGCATGTGTCAAGCGAATGGCAGCAAGTCCGCATCAGCTATAGGGAAGCGACGAGTCGTTGCGACTCAGATAATGCGGATCCGCGCCATCACCACGCACTCCCGTGCTCATCACGAACGTCAGAGCGAACATCAGATAGGTACGAAAATAGTCAATGAAGGCAAGGCTTTGCGCACGTTCATCGGGGTCGAGCGGCAACACATCCAAAGCCCGACTCCACTCCTGGGTCTGCACGTCGTTCAACGCCTCGTTCGAAAGAACTTCAGACGGGTCCTCATGCATGGCGTGTTCAAGAGCCACGATCAATTCGCGCGCCGAACGGAACCTGCCCTCCGGCGACTTGCTGAGCGTTCGAAGAATCACACGCTCAAAACCACTCGTTAGATCCGGGTTATGGCTTCTCGGAGAGGCCGGCACTGTTTCGGCATGGGCGTGCATCAAGTCACGAATGGCCAACCCCTCAAATGGGCGACGGCCACAGGCAGCTTCGTACATCATCACGCCAACGCTGTAGATATCTGACGCCTCACAGACCGTGTCAGGGTCGCGCACTTCCTCCGGAGAAATATATGCGGCGGTCCCGACAATCTTGGTTCGGTCCTCGGGTTCGGTGGGTGATTGCGAAAACCTCGCCACGCCAAAATCGATAATTTTCGCCACATAGCGGCCGTGCTCCTCGGTGATCATCACATTGGCAGGCTTGAGGTCGCGGTGAACGATGCCGACACGATGCGCCTGTCCAAGACCACGGAGGAGGTCCACAAATAGACACGCCAACGTGGGCTCATCTACCGCGCCGGCGTTGGTCCAGCCCTCAAGGGTCTCGCCTTCGATAAACTCCATCACGAATGCCAACCCCTCGTCTTCCAACTCCATGATTTCGTGAAACTGAACGATATTGGGGTGACGAAGCGCCATCATCATCTGAGCTTCACGCAGGAAACGCTTGCGTTTGACCTCGTCATTCATCAAATGAGGATGCAGCACCTTGATGGCCACGGGCTCAAAACTGTCCTCGCGGCGCGCGCGGTACACGAAACTCGTCGCGCCGGTGCCAGCAAAACCGTTAATGATGTAACGACCGAGGCGCTCACCGTATTGAAGTGTCGGACGAGGTTCGTCCGATCTGGCGGTGGGGGTTCTTGAAATACCGGTAGACACAGCTCCCTCCGTGGGACAATTACGCATCCATGCGTCGTTAGAGCATCCCTCGTATGATCGGGATGTCAAAAATTCGCTGATTTGCCCCGAGGAGTGACCTTGAAAGTGAACGTTCGTTATTTCGCCATCATTCGTGAGCGAGTGGGCGCCCAAGAAGAGACGTTTGACCTGACCGACGGCGGAAGCGTTGACGATCTCTTCTGTGCCATCGTCGAACGCCATCCCGATGTCGCGGAACTCAAGCCCATCTTGAGGTTCGCCGTGAATCAAGAGTTTCAATCGGGAAGTGCGCGCCTTAAAGACGGCGACGAGGTTGTTTTGATACCTCCGGTTTCCGGTGGAAACGGACGCATCCGACTGACCACGGACCCATTGGACTTGATGGAATTACGTAAGACCATTGTGGCGCCTGAGTTTGGCGCACTGGTTGTCTTTGAAGGCGTCGTTCGTGACCATCGAGAAGGCCAAGAAGTCGAGACCTTGGAGTACGAGACCTACGAGGAAATGGCGTTGCGGCAGCTCTGCAAAGTCGCAACAGACGTTGAAACAGAGTTTCAAGTAAGGGTGGGGATTCACCACCGGCATGGGCTGATGAGAGTCGGAGATACGGCGGTCGTGATCGTGGTCGGCTCGCCGCACCGCGGCCCCGCTTTTGAGGCGTGCCGCGAAGTGATTGAGCGTCTGAAAGCCGACGTTCCCATCTGGAAAAAAGAAACCGGCCCAGATGGGTCGGTCTGGGTCGGTGTAGGCCCCTGAGAGACTACTGCGAGCCGTCGTAGAACGGTCGCAATGCATCGGCACGGTTGGGCGCCCGGAGCTTCTGGAGCGCCTTGGCTTCGATCTGGCGGATACGCTCACGGGTCAGATTGAAGTCCTGCCCCACTTCCTCAAGGGTGTGGTCGGTTTTCTCACCGATGCCAAAACGCATCCTCAGGATCTTCTCTTCACGAGGCGTCAGCCCCGAGAGCAACTCTTGAGTTTGGTCGCGCAAGGCCTGAACTACCGCCTCTTCCATCGGGCTGGGCGAGTTTTCATCTTCGATGAAATCACCAAGCTGGGAATCATCCTCACCAATGGGCGTCTCCAAAGAGACCGGTTGACGGGAAATCCTGAGCGCCCGACGAACCGCTTCCACCGGCATATCCAGTTTAAGCGCGATCTCATCAGGTTCAGGCTCTCGCCCTAATTCTTGCTCAAGTTGGCGCGAGGTGCGGACGATTCGATTGATCGTTTCAATCAAATGCACCGGGATACGGATGGTGCGCGCCTGGTCGGCAATCGCACGCGTGATGGCCTGACGGATCCACCATGTTGCGTACGTAGAAAACTTGTGACCCCGCTGATACTCGAACTTCTCGACTGCGCGCATCAAACCGATATTTCCCTCCTGAATCAGGTCAAGGAAGTGCATGCCTCGGTTCA
>JBFFMO010000179.1:0-7329 GCA_041554035.1 Allomicrovenator sp.
AGACCTCTACAGCCGAGAAAAACTGAGCTCGTTCACACACACGATCTCGTTTTGGTGGGCCACTGCTGGACTCGATTATTATCTGAACTACATCGACAATCTCCGCTCGGTGACCCGGGCTGACATCGTCAGATACGTAAACACCTATGTGTTGAATAAGCCCTATGTCCTTGGGGTTCTCGTCTCGCCGGCCACACGTGCGGAACTTGGTTTGACGCCAGAGACGTTGAAAAATATCACTGCCGCCGCGTCTTCCCAGCAGGTGAAATGATGACCATGCAACACGCTTTCAAATACTCTGCCGCCCTGCTCCTTGGACTGACGCTCACCGTCTCTTGCTCTTCACGGCCCGAGCGCTTCGTTGAACCCATCGAAGGTGAGTCGACCACGCAACCTGCGGCGTTGACCCCTGCACAGAAGGGAATTCGAGACTTCCAGCCCATCAAATACCTGGATGCCGAGCCTGAGGTCGTGAACCTCGGCTCGCTGGGTATGACTCAGGCATTTCGAGTCGGCGCGATCACGGTGATTCATCGTGCGACCCCGGCCAACAGTGTCGTTTCGGCCAATCTGTACGTGGTCGGTGGTTCAGCAAATCTATCCACCGTCACGGCCGGCATCGAAGAGCTGGCAACCGCGGTCGCCGTTCAAGGCGGCTCGAACACGACTCCAAAAGACGCGTTCAACAGCCAGCTCGACGCCATGGGCGCCTCGGTCTTCAACTTCAATGACCGCGATTACACCGGTTACGGATTCAAGAGCGTCGTCGAGAATTTCGACGCCACCTGGAACCTCTTCACTCAGGCTGTGCTTGACCCCGCCATGCCCGTCGACGACGTCGAGTTGGCGCGTAATCAACAACTGGCCAATATCTCGGGAATTCTTGAAGACCCAGATCGTCATCTTTCCTACACGGCAAGCCGGCTCTTCTTTGAAGGCCACCCCTACTTTAACTTGCAGATCGGCACCAAAGAGTCCGTGACTTCGTTCACGCGAGAAGACCTCTTGGCCTACCAGCGCGAGATGCTGCGACCCGAGCGAATGCTCCTGGTCGTCGTGGGAAATGTCAGCGCCAGTGACGTGGTCGAACGACTCAAGGCAAGCTTTGGACGCATTGCACCTTCGGGCGACAAGGAAATAGAGCTTCCGAGCTTCACGTCAAAACCTGGCGTAGTCATCGCGGACCGCGACCTGCCCACAACTTACGTGCTGGGCTACTTCGAAGCACCGGCGCCAGGCCGGTCCGACTACCCTGCCACCTTGGTGGCTCTGGAATACCTCAAGGACCGCCTCTTTGAGGAAGTGCGCACCAAACGGAACCTCACCTACGCTGTGTCCGCGGGGCTCTCGGAAAAACGCACCAATTTTGGCTACTTCTACGTCACGGCCAACGACCCGCAGACGACCATGGGCGTCATCTTCGACCAAATCGAAGAGATGAAACTCATCCAAATCTCAAAAACCGAACTCGACGAAGTCATCAACGTCTACCTGACCAACCATTACATGGCTTTGGAAACAAACGGTGGCCAGGCCAACATGCTCGCTCAGGCGCAAATCGTGTCTGGAGATTGGAGATTGGCCGAGGCGTTTCTCGCCGAAATCCGTGAAGTCACCCCGGAAGATGTGCAAAACGCTGCACGCAAATACTTCCATGACTACCGTGTTGGTGTGGTGGGCCCTAGAGCGACCCTCAACGAGGCGATGTTCGCTCCGTGATAGAGGTTCTTCGCATCATCTCGCGCCTGGGGATCCTCGTTGCGCTGTGCGTCATCGCGTCTTGCAGCATGACACGACCCATTGAGATCTGGACCGACAACGCCCTTGAGGTTCGTAAACTTGAGGATCGCGAAGAGTATGATGAAGCAGCACAGCGCTATGATGTCTTGCTTCAAAACGCTCCAAGCGAGGATCTGCGCCGTTGGATTGAGTTCCGACAGGCCGAAATCCTTCGCGAAAAACAAGAATTCGAACCGGCCCTGACGGCGTACGAGCGGATTTGGACGACACCCAAGATCGACGAATGGGGCTCTCGATCCATGTATCAGAGCGCGATGTTGCATGAAGCGCTCGGAGACACCGACGAATCGATGCGCCTGCTTCTGAAAACTTTGTTCAAGTATCCCAATGAGATTTCGGCGGACAAGGCGCTCCACGAGATCTACCGACGCTTTGAGCCCACTCCGAAGGCGCTGGACAGCCTCCTTGGGGACATGGCGCCTTACCTTGCACACACGATGCTGGCGGGAAATGTTCTCTTCCTGAAAGCTCAGAATCAGGACCAAAACCTTCACGATATCGGAGCCGCTGCAAAGACTTACCGTCGCGTCTACATGGACTTCCCCGACGACGCGATCGCCGACGACGCCCTGTGGGAGATGACCAATCTCTACCGACGTGTTCAGGATTGGCCCAGCGTGATCCAGAACCTTAAAGTCTTTGCCAACAACACCGAAAGTTCCTGGTTCATTGGCTCGTATGACTCCGAGTTTGTGGATAACGCCATCTTTGAGCTGGGCGAAATCAACATGCTCTTTGTGGGCGATTACGACGAAGCCGTCTATTGGTTTGAGCGTTTTGCAGACTCCTATGATGACAGCTTGAGAGCCCCCAGGGCCTTATACTACGCGGCCGAAGCCAGGCGATTGCAGCACGCGGACTCGTTACATTTCGCCGCGCTTAAAGACCTGATTCGTCGCTACCCCGAATCGAAATGGGCCGCGAAGGCTTCGGATCGATTAGGCAGTGCGGGGGTGAAGCCATGATCGTCGTCGAGAACATCACGAAATACCATTCCGGGCGGCCCGTTTTAGACGACGTGAGCCTCGAGATTGCCGATGGCTCGAATCTTGGCCTGATGGGGCCCGGTGGCGCCGGGAAGAGCCTGCTGCTCAAGATCATTTGCGCACTTGTCCGGCCCGACCGAGGCAAAATCTACATCGACGACGTGGACGTGCTCTCACTCGACGAAATCGAATTGGCCCAGCTCCGGTTCCGCATCGGCATGTTATTTCAAAATTACGCGCTCTTCGACTTCATGAATGTTGCAGACAATATCGCGTTCCCCCTGCGCCAGGGCGAAAAACACACCGAAGCCGAGATCGCAGTCTTGGTCCAAGGCATCTTGGAGGAAGTCGGACTGCCCGGCATCGGCCACCAATTTCCAAACGAATTGTCGGGCGGCATGAAGAAACGTGTGAGCTTTGCGCGCGCGGTACTGCCCCAGCCACCGATCATGTTCTATGATGACCCCACGGCTGGGCTGGACCCCGTCACAAGCTCAAAGATCTTCCTGCTGCTCAAAGACATGCGAGACAAACGTGGCGTCACCTCGGCGACAATTTCCCACGACATTCAAGGCATCAAGGACATCTGCGATAACTTCGCTTTGCTTGAGCGCGGAAAGCTGATTTTTTTCGGTGATCGAGACGCCATCGAGGCCTCAGAAATCTCGATCGTGCGCCAGTTTTGGGACGGCTTCTCTTTGGATGAACTTGGATGAGCAATCTGGCCCTACATAAAAAGCTGATGAACAAGGTTGGTGCGGCATTTATGGCCCAGGCCGAGCAAATCGGCGGCGTCGCGCTTCTGGTTTGGGAAATCATTGCCCACTCCTTCCCACCGCGTCTCGACGGACCCGAGACCTGGCGAAACCTCTACAGGGTTGGGGTTAAGAGCTTCCCTATCGTTGCGGTCACCGCGATCTTGGTCGGTGGCATCATGGTCATCCAGAGTGGCACCTACATCGAGCAGTACGGAGCCTACGGCCTGCTCGGCTGGGGTGCCGGATACAGCATTTTTCGCGAAGTCGGCCCCATCATGATTGGCTTGATGTTCAGTGGGCGTGTGGGCGCGAATAATACCGCAGAATTAGGAACGATGAAGGTCACCGACCAAATCGATGCCCTCAGAGCGCTCGCCATCGACCCGATTGGTTATCTGGTGATGCCTCGCGTGTTCACGATGATCGTGATGATGTTCGTGCTCGTGGTGGTGGGAGATTTTGTCGCTCTGCTGGGTGGAGCCATCACCAGTCGCTACCTGCTAGGGGTCGACATGGAGCTCTTCGCCTGGAGCGTCATCACCTATATTGGCCTGCATGACTTCTTGCATGGCCTGTACAAGGCCGTCGCATTTGGATTTGCGATCGCGGTCATCTCTTGTCATTTCGGCCTGGGCACCAAGGGCGGCGCGGTCGGGGTCGGCAAGGCCGTGAACTCTTCGGTCGTGGGTAGCGCCATCGCCATTTTTGTCATCGATTACTTCATCACCTACATCGACTCGTAAAATGGCCAGCCAAACCAAAGACTGGCGGGAAGCCATTTTTGCTCCGATCGGTGAGCCGGTTCTCGAGATCTATCATATCGTCAGAGGGATCGGGGCCACATTTGCGCTCACGCTCTACTACATCCTGAATGGCAAGAAACGCCGGGCAGCGATCTTCGAGCAGCTCTACGATATCGGTAATAATTCGGTCGTGTTCATCGGGGTGACGCTGGGCTTTCTGGGCATGATTCTGATCTACCTTGCCGGGTATCAGGCGATGCGAATCACGGGCGATCTGCAACTGCTTGGAGCGCTCTTTCTTCAGCTCCTATTGCGAATTTTCGGCCCCACCATCACGGCCATGATGCTTGCCACCCGAGTCGGAAGCGGCATGGCAGCCCAGATTGGAAGCATGGTGGTCACCGAGCAGGTGGACGCCCTCAAGATGTGCGCCGCCCAACCCGTCGAATACCTGGTTGTTCCGCGTTTTTTGGCGTCCACCGTGATGAGCGTCGTACTCACGATCTTTGCGGTCCTGGTGGCGTTTATGGCTGGAGCGTTGGTTGCAAACACCGCCTTCAACGTCAATTTCAACACGTTTTGGAACCTCTCTTTTATCGGTTGGTTCGATGTCATCATCTGCCTGGTCAAAGCGTTGGCGTTTGGCATGGCCATTCCCATCATCGCCTGTCAGGCCGGCCTCGTGGTGACCGGCGGAAGCGAAGGTGTCGGCCGAGCGACCACATCTGCAGTGGTGCATTGCTCCTTGGCTGTCGTGATTTTGGATTTCATCATCTCAGGGGTTGGATTTGTCGTCCTTGGCTTTATCTAGGCTCCTTGCCCTCTCATGCCTTCTGTTTTCGTCATCAGCGATGGCGTTCACCCCGCCACGAGTGGGGCAGCAGTACCTGACCCTGGGTCTAACCAGCGAGCCAGGGTTCTTGTTGGACGACACCGCACCTAACGATGCGGGGTTTTCTCAAACATCGGTGGTTTGGAGCCAACGCCTTCGTTTCGGACTTCAACACGCCGTGCATACCCATTTTTACGCCGCTGCAGAATTCGAACTTGGCGGGTCGTTTTTCAACGAGCACACGGCAAATTCGATCGGCAAAGCGGCGAGCGAAAAGGCGTTTTCTTGGCAGGCTGCCTTGATTGGAAGATTCATTCCAGCGGGTGACTCCGGCGGATTTCATTTTGGCGGTGGTCTTTCCGTCTTGCGGGTTTCCCTCGAAGACTCACCACTCCTCGTCTTGGGATTCGACTTGCGAACCGGCCTCTACCTGTGGCGAGGCGAATCGTTTGGCCTGCTGGAAATCGGCTACGTGATGCCTTTCATCCAAGGCCTATCGTACGGCACCGACTTTGGCGGAATGGCCGAGCGAAAAACCCGCGAGTGGTCCTTCCACCGCGCTTTTGTTTCACTGAACGTGGGGTTTTAGTGGGACGCATCGAATTCAAAGGAATCCACAAGGCTTTTGGCCCCAAGGTGGTGTTGGCGGGAGTCGATCTGGTCGTTGAGCCCGGAGAGGTCTTTTTTGTGATCGGGCAGTCTGGCGCGGGCAAGAGTGTCCTTGTCAAACAGCTCGTGGGCCTGATCCGCCCCGACCAGGGTCGAATCTTTTTGGACGATGTCGACATCACTGATTTCACCGAAAAACAGCTCTACGACGTCAGAAAACGATGCGCGATGGTCTTTCAAAACTCGACGCTTTTCGACTCGATGACTCTGCTCGAAAACGTCGCGCTGCCGATTCGGAAACACAAAGACGTCACGACCGCCGAGGCCAATCGCCTCGCGCTTGAGAAGCTCAAATTGGTTGGAATGGCCGAGTATCGGGATCGCTACCCCGCCGACTTCGGCGATGGGATGCGAAAGAAAGTCGCTATCGCTCGCGCCCTGACACTCGACCCCGAATATGTGATTTTTGACGAACCTACGACTGGAATCGACCCCATTTCAGCCGCCATGGTCGACAAATTGATTCGGCATCTCGCGGACCTCCACGGGGTGACCAGCATCGTGATCTCCCATGATTTACGGTCGATTTTTGGAATCGCCGACCGAATTGCCATGCTCTACCAGGGCAAACTTATCCTCGATGGCAGCCGCGAGACGTTCAGAAACTCGCCGGATCCCATCGTTCAACAGTTCATTACAGGAAACCCTGAAGGGCCCATGGACGTTTGAACCACTTGCCACTTCCAAGTCTTCGCGTACGTTGAGTCCGAGGTAATACCCATGCAAAAATCAGAAACATCGATTGAAGTCAAAGTTGGAGCACTCGTGCTCTTCGCGACAGTACTTCTGGTCACGTTCGTCCTCGTCCTGGGGGACTTTTCGTTCAGCGAGGGATTCTCGTTCGACGTCGAGTTCAACAACGCCGGAGGCCTGAAACCAGGCGCAGATGTCGCCATCGCGGGCATCAATGTCGGCAACGTCGACAAGCTTCGATTCATACAAAACGACAAGGCCAGCAAAGAAACTGGCGCCGTGGCTGTTCGAGCCACGATCAAGATCGACGCGGAGTACGCCGAGGCTGTCCGCGAGAACTCCGAGTTCTTCATCACCACCCGAGGCGTTCTGGGAGAACCCTATATCGAGGTCGTGACCAAGAATTTTGACGAGGACCCCATCAAGGCTGGCGCCCTGCTCCGTGGCGTTGATCCCCCACGCATGGACATCATCGTCGCCCGCGCCACTGAGCTGCTTACGACGTTGAACGAAATTTTCGACGACCCCGAAATTCAGACACGCGAACTCATTACGAATACCGCGTCTTTGATGAAGTCGCTGGATTCGCTCATCGTCGACAACCGTCAGGACCTTGATGCCACGGTCGACAACGTCCGAGACACGTCCTCAGAAGCTGCCAAGCTGCTCACAGCGTTCAACGTGGCCGTGGATGATGGAAGTGGCCTCAAGTCCACGCTGAACAGCGTCGAGCGCACAGCGCGCAACGCCGACGTCATCACCGCTCGTGTGGGACGCGATATCGACCCCTTGATGGACGACGTGACCAAAATCACCGGTAGCGCCGAACTCACCACCGCTTCGCTGGA
>JBFFMO010000180.1:0-7304 GCA_041554035.1 Allomicrovenator sp.
ATCAAGTACCGCCGTGCCTATCAACTGTCAGAAGACGCGCGGATTCTATTCAGACTGGGTGTGGCCTACGAGAGTGAGAATAATTACCAACGCGCCCGGGAGCATCTTGAGCGCTTCGTGCTCGCTGATCCCGACAGCCCCTATGTCGATCGCGCGAATGCCAAAATCGAAAAATTGAGAGCCCTTGAACCTGAGCAGGCCTTCGTGGAGTTCGAGACGCTGCCTTCAGGGGCTCGCGTATTCATCAACGGTGATTCGGTTTCAGAAGGTGTGACGCCGGTTCAGGTGCCCTTAGGCACCGGGGTCATCGACCTGATTTTAGAGTCTGACGGCTCGGAACCTCTTGTCGACTCGTTTGAACTGGCACCAGGTGAGCGCGTGACAAGGGTCTACGACCTGGCTCAGCGAAAGCTCGTGTCATCGGTGGTTGAATCCGCGCAAGTGGGCGAGCAGATCTCGGAGTCCACGCAGGTCGCGTTGCCCATGACGTATGTGTCGGTCGCGCCGCCACCCACGGTAAACGTGATGGGTTGGGTGGCGATGTCGGTGGGATATGTCGGCGTGGTCGCCGGCGCCGTTACGAAGAACGTTCCGGCGTTGAGCGGTGGCGTGGCGCTTTTTGCTGTGGGGGGCTACTTGATCTTGGTCAAGGATTGGACATCGGATTTACCCGATGCCGTCCCCGCGCTATCAATGGAGCCCGCCACAACAAGTGGGGTGCAGTGGAAGTTCTGACTTAGTCTTCGAACGAAGCTTCGCATTTGTAGAGAAGGACATCGCCTTCGCTGAAAGACAGCGTCGAAGAATACTCTGAGCCGGGTGCTTCCTCTGACTTGGTCCAGTCGATGCTGAACGCATCGGCTTTCTCTTTCGATCGGAAAGTCGCAATCGAAGCCGATTCCGACTCGCGATCAAAACGAACGATAACGTGGATGCTTTCGTCGTTGATTTCGGACGCTTGAAGGTAAGAACCACCTTCAATCGGCTCGAGCTCATCGAGGTCTACAATTTCCTCGCGTCCGTCCGAAAGATGCCGAACGACAATGCCGTCCTCAGCTTTTGCGACGATGACCACTTCGTTGGCCGGTACGTTCTCGAGGTTAACGCGACCGCGTTTGTCCTCGTCAGCAGCCAGAAGGTAAATCCGATGCGGGGCCATGCCGCGAGCTTCGAGGAGCCGCTGCAGCCTCTCGACCTCTTCTACGAGCTGAACATAGTGTTCCGCGTCGCGAATATTCGTAGTACGGAAGACAACTTCGCCCTGCTCATCCGTTATCTTGCAATGGCGGGCGCCTTTTTCGATATCCAGTCCGAGCTTGCTCATGCGTATTTTCAGCTGTGAAAAGAAACGGTTAGTAGTGTGGGTTCCCAAACGGGCTGAGTGTTTAGCACAGGCAGCAGCGATGTAAAGGGGTTTGCCACTCTGCGCTGGCCGTCATACGTTGTCGCCAGCAAAAATAGGAGTCCTTCAGGATGAAATCCATCACTCGACTTGTCCTCTCAGCCTCTGTAGCACTGGCGATTTCGGGGTGTCACACGGCTTACGATTCAGGCCTCGAACAATTAGCTTCTGGCGATTATCAGCAGGCAGCGAAATTTGCACAAGAGGGCCTAAAAGAGGACCCAAACGATCCGGAACTCAATCTTTTGATGGCCGAAGCGTTGGTCGGAGACGGACTTTTTGCGCCGGCGGAGCCCTATGCACGCCGCGCGTTTAAGTCGGAGTCCTTCAAAGCCCCCGCAGGCCGGACACTTGGGAAGGTGCTCTGGGAGCTCGGGCAGCCCATTGCGGCCGTCGAGGCGTGGCGGGCTGCGCGCTCGGCCCAGGCCGACGCCGTGAGCGATGATGATTTCATCCGCGGGCTGGAAATTGCGATCTCGACCGCGATGAGCATTCACGAGTTCCGGCAGGCGCTGGATCTTCGTGATGAACTCGCGGCCCTCTCGCCCGACCATGCCGATGTGTCAGTGGAAGCACGTCGCCGAAATCGCGAAGACCTGGCCGAAGAAGACGTTCGCGCGGGGCAGCTCGAAGCGGCGTCGAACGAATACGCATCGCTTTTCGAAGATTTCCATGACGCCCGCTACGAATTCGAGCGCGGACGGGTCTTGCTGACGTTGAACGACCCGCTGGGCGCAACCAAGGCATTCGAGAATTACATCGCATCCGATGGTCAGGAAGTTCGAGCGGATCGAGCGATCGCTGTGGCCGACCGGGCCCAGAAGATGGGCAAACCGATCGTGGCCGTGGACTTCTATGACCGCGCGCTTGTGCTCATGAAGGACGAAACTTCGATGCGACGGGCGAAGATCCATCTGACTCAGGCGGGGCTCTTGCTGGCGTCTCGTGCCGACGATCAGGGCAAGGCGCAGCTGCAGCAATACGTAGCGCAGATGCGCCAGATGAACGGGAGCCCGGTCAACGCGGACACCTTCATGCAGGCGGCCAATGTTGCTGCCGAGAATCGGGCTCCCGAACTGGCCATCGCTTTGCTGGAAGAAGCGTTGGTCGAAGGCACCTCCAATTGGAGGGCGGCAAGAATGCTGGCCGAGCTCTATGCGCGGCGGTCCCGCAACGCCGACGTCGAGCGCGTCTTGAAGCTTTATGTTGAGCGCGCTGAGGACAAAACCACGGCTCAGATAAGCGTTGGGCGATGGGCTGCTTCGCGCAGGAACTTCGAGCTGGCGGTGTTTTTCTTGGAGGCCGCAGTTGGGCCCAAAGACGCGTCTGCCAACCTTCATTTGGAGCTGGCGCGGACCTACGCTGCCACCGGACGCCTTGATGACATGCGTCGTTCGCTGGATGCCTACCTGAAGAAGGCCGGCGAAACGCCAAACGCTCTTGCCGATGTGGCGGGGCTCTACGCTGCAAACCGGATGTACGAGCAGGCTGAAAAGACGCTGAAGATCGGCGTCAAAAACGATCCGAAAGCCATCGAGTCGGTGCAGAGTCTTGAGCGCCTCTATCGTGAGTGGGGCAGGAACGCCAAGATTCATGCGGTCTATGATGCGTTCATTAAAGCGCGCGGTTCTCAGGCTGCTGATTACAGCATGGTCGCGTCGCGTTTCATGCGTCAGAACGAATGGGACGACGCGCTTCCGTACTTGTTGCAGGCCGCCGCCAAAGGTGAGGCCACGGCCTGGCTCCAGGTCGCGGACGTTTACAAGAAGCAGCGCAAAGAACGAGACATGAAGGAGGCGTTGGGCAAGTTTTTGGCCGCGTCATCGGATCGTCAGGCCGCGCTTGAAGAGGTTTGGCAGCGATATCGCACCAGCAATTGGAGTCATGAAGGCATCCCAATTCTTGAAGAATTGGTGACTTTGCAGCCCAATAACGTCGTTTATTACGAAGAGCTGAGTGAACTCTATTTCCAGCAGGGGCGCGATGTAGAGTCGTTTGAGCTCTGGAAACGATTCTTGGAAAAAGCCAAAGACCCGGTGATGGCTCTGGAGTCGATGGCTCGTCGTTTTGAGCGCCGTGGGCACGACGAATGGATGCTCTCGCTCTTGGAAAGAATGGCGGAGCGTGAGGGTGATGGGCGACCTGAGCTCTATCGACTGCTGGGTGACGCCCATTATGCCGCCGCACAACGTCGTGGGCGAATTCAGTTTGAACGCGACGACAACGTGATTTTTTCGGCGGAAGACCGCGCACGCACCTACTACAAAACCTATCTCGCAAAAGCCTCGCCCAAACCGCGTGAGCTTGAGAGCTTCGCGAACTCGCTGCGTCTCAAACGCCTTTGGGACGTCGCTGCGATTGCCTACGAACGCTTGGATATGTCCAGGCCCGAGATGACCGACGAGCTGCTCGCCTACGGAGTCGTCTTGTTGAGTCTGGGCCGTCCGCAGGATGCCGTAAGTGCTTTTGCTGACTACGACCAGCGTCGAGGCAAAAGCATGGACGCTGCGCGGCAGATTGCCGATGTTTTGGCGCCGGCAAAACAGTTCACAGCTTTGGAACCGTATCTGCGCAGACTTCTGGAGTCAGGTGACGAGAATCAACTCAGGAATGCATTCATTCAGCTGAGTGAAGTGTACCGCCAAACCGATCGCCCCACAGATATCGGCAAGTTGATCACGGAATATTTGGCGCGCTCGCAGAACCCAACGGAGGCACGTCGCACCGCATTGACGGTGATCGAGTCCGCGGGACTTTGGGATGAAGGCGTGCGCCAGCTCGAGCGAATCGTTGATACCGAGGGCGAAGAAACTCGTTTTGAATTGGCAAAAATGCTCTTCAAAGCGGGACGCTTTGACGAGTCAGAAACGTCGTTTCGGGATTACGCCTCGAATTCCGTCGCACAGGGAGAAGCCTGGTGGCGCGTGGCGGGATTCTACGAGGCTCATGCCAACGTGGCGGCCGCAGAAGACGCGTTCAATTCAGCGGTTTCTGCATCACCGCAGAGTGACACGCTTGCGACCGAACGGGGTCGATTCAGAATCTTGATTGGGCGCATCGCGGATGGCCAGCAGGACTTTGAAACCGCACGCGGGCTGGTTGATCACGCACGCAAGGGTGGAGTCTGGCGAGTTGAGGTCGAAGCCCTTTTGCAGGTCGGACGATTTGCCGAAGCACGTGATGCCTCGCGAAAGGCTCTTCAAGTCGCGTTTCTGGACCGAGAGTATTTTGCTCGGGTCGCCGCGCAGGTTGAGTTAGGCGGCGGCGATTCGGCACGCGCACAGCGATTCATCGATGAACTGAGGTCGGGTGGGCTTCCGACAGAAGTCCTGGTCAGCCTCCTTGTTGAGCACGGCCATCTGGATGCAGCCGCATCCGCGATCGAGGATGAGATCCGCAACGGTGACTACACGATGGCAGGGGACCTTGCGCTGACTCACGCCGACGTGTTCACGCGTTTGGGCGGCATCGACCGCTTGTTACGCACGTTGCAACCTCTGGTTGAGCGCGGTCATGACGGTCGACTTTTGGGTCGCGTCGGCGAATATTTGGTCTCCGAAGGCCAGTACGCAAAAGGCGTGCTCTATTTGCGAGCCGCGGTCGATCAAGGGTCGACCCAATACCGTTCGCTCTTGGTGCAAACCTATCTGATCTTAGGGCATGAGGGCGAGGCGGTAGGCCAGCTTCAGGCGGTTCTGATCGAAACCCTCGAGGGGCGCCGAGGCGCCGTATTGGCCTCTCTGGCTCCATTTTTCGAAGTCCTGAATCTTCGGCCCACGCTCCGCGGACTGCTCGAGCAATTGGCGGCAGCACCTGAGTTCCGACGTTTCGCCGCGCCGATGCTGGTGCATATGCTGGTCGAAGATGGAGAAGTCAGCGCCGCATTGGGGTCGATTTCTTCGACATGGGCTTCGTTTCGAGGTGCCGACGAGGTGCCGACCGTCAATGACGTCGATGTGATTCAGACCACCGACACTGCGGTAGCGATGCTTCAGGCTTTGGCCTCAGAGGGCTATCTGGCGGAGACCGCGGCGCTGATCGAATCGATGCCGCCTTCGGTTCGAAATCAGGATTCAGTCAGGGATTTCGCGCTTCGTCTGGCTGCCATGCGCGGGGACGACGGAAAATCCGCAATCGAAGAGGCATTGGCTGTTCTGGGTGTGTCGACCGCCGATCAAATGCGTCGGCTCAAGATCGCTCAGTTGTTGGCCAACGCGGGGCGAGTGGATGAAGCCAATCGGCTCGCAGAACCCTTGCTCACGGCCGGCGACTTTGACGTGGCGCGCGAATCGCTTCGAACCCTGCTTGCAGGTGCCAGAATCCGCCACGACCTGACCAACGACTCGAAGTGGGTTAAAACCTTCATCGACTCGCATGCCGACAAGGCTGGGGCGCGGTCGGTCGCGACCGATATGCTGGCCATCATCGCCGACGACACGCTTGTGGCCGAGCTCTCAAGCAAGACCTTGAGCCTGGTGCCCAATGACGCCAACATCCGCGTCTCCATCCATCAGGCGCAGATGGCAGGCGACCTGAAGGCCTTCAAGAAAGCCGCTGATTTGTATTGGCGAGTGGCCAATGAACCCGTTGCGGAGGTCGCGTCTTACGTGTCGTCGTTTGCGGAACGCCATGACACTGAATACGTCGACGCGTTGTTGTCTCGGTATCAGGACGCTTTTCCCGAAAACTGGCTGGCCCGTTCGGCGTTCATCAAGTTGAATTACCGCATCGGCGCGGTTGATTTGGCGCGAGACGAAATCGTGTCTTATCTGGATTCGGTGAAGTACGACCCGCAGGCCGTCCAAGAGGTCTTGCGCCTCCTGTCCGACTGGCACCTATGGGGTGAAGTGGCTCGTTTCGTTGCACCAAAAATCCCGGTGGATTCGTTGACCACACCGATTCTGCGCGAGATCGGCCGGGCCAATCTTTATCTGGGTTTCAAAGATGCTGGCGTCTCAAACCTGGATAAATTTGTGACTGCATCGGCCGACCCGGCAAGTGCAGCGGCAGATCTGGCCGTAGAACTCATGGATAATGGGTTCGCCTCCGAAGCCCTGCGTTATGCAGAGTTGGCCGTTCAAAAGAGACCGGCTCGAACTTATGGGTACTTGGTTCGTGGAATGGCCCACGTTGCGCTGGGACAAGACGCTGACGAGGACCTTAAGAAGGGACTCACCGACGGGGCAGGGCGCCTGCTGGCTCTCTACCGGGTCGGGCAGCTCGCACTGCGTGCAGGACGCAAGGATATCGCCGACCGTTATCTGGAAGATCTCGTTAAGACTCCTCGCGTGGGCGACGGTGCTAATTGGTTGCCACTCGCGCTGGATGCTTATCGTTCAACCGACTCCCACGCAGCTGGTGTCGAATTCGTGGAAACCCGTTGGCCAGCCCTCGCCGCTGGAATCGGCGTTGCGGCTGAGGCCGTGGTGCCGACGCTTGCAAGCCTCTACGAGGGCGCAGGATTGGTCGAGCGCGTGTTCTCCCTCTATGAGGAGGGGATACGTGCTGAATTTGTCACGGCGCCCTTTACGGGCGATTTGCCGACGTACCGCAATAATCTGGCCTACGTGTACTCGACGGCGAATCAACATATCGACGACGGCATGCATTTGATCGGTCTGGCGATGGCCGGCGACCCACGCAGAAACCCGTCCTTCATCGATACGTTGGGTTGGCTCTACTACCGCGAGGGTGAGATCGACAAAGCTTATGCCGAAGTCCAGAGAGCGCTACGCTCGTCGTCAGGAAGCGCTACGGAACTCGTCGAACTCTATCAGCACCTGGCTGAGCTCGAGGAGCGCCGTGGCAACATGCGCAAGGCTTCTTGGATTCGTGTCTTTGCTGGATTGCTGAAGTCGCGATGATTTAGTCGTCGTCTTCGTCAAACGGGATGGCGACCCGG
>JBFFMO010000181.1:0-7298 GCA_041554035.1 Allomicrovenator sp.
AACTCTTCGGCTTCACGCACCGACAACTCATGCCGAACGATGATGTCGGCGAGTTCTTCGGCTTCTTCGGCGGTCAGCGCCACAAGGATTTTGGCATGCCCAGCGGTGATTTGACCGCTCGCCAGCATGTCTCGCACCGAGGCGGGAAGCGAGAGCAGGCGAAGCGAATTCGCCACAGCGGGACGAGACTTCCCGACCTTGTCCGAAACCTGCTGTTGGGTCATCGAAAATTCTTCGACGAGTCGTTTGAAAGCCATGGCTTCCTCGACCGGATTCAAATCTTCACGTTGGATATTTTCGACCAACGCCAGCAAGAATGCTTGAGAGTCGGCCAACTCGCGCACAACGACAGGCACTTCGGTCACGCCCGCCAGACGCGAAGCGCGCCAGCGACGCTCGCCAGCGATGAGCTCGTACACGCCGTTAACCTGCCGAACCACCAGTGGCTGGATCAGGCCGGATTCCTCGATGCTTCGCGCCAATTCCTCGAGCGCGACTTCATCGAAATGTCGCCGTGGCTGCGATTCATTGGGCTGGATATCGTCCAATCGACACATGAAATAATCACGCCGATCGACTTTTGAGGCAGGAATAAGCGAACCAAGGCCCTTGCCCAGCGCCTTTCGTTTTAGAGGTTTTTCGTCCGTCATTTCAGGCGCTCATCCGGTTTCGGTCAAGGAATTCACGTGCGAGCGTCCGATACTGCCGGGCCCCACGGGATTGGTCGTCGTAGGTGATAATGGCGTGGCCGTAGGACGGCGCCTCGCTCAATCTCACATTTCGTGGAATCACGGTCTTGAACACCAAGGCTCCAAAATGCGCGACGACTTCGTCGGCCACTTGTTCGCTGAGGTTCGTGCGTGAGTCGTACATCGTCAACAGGATGCCTTCGACCGCCAATTGGGGATTCAGATGCTCGTGAACCAATTCAACGGTGTGCAGAAGCTGTCCCATGCCTTCAAGCGCGTAGTATTCGGTTTGCACCGGCATCAGGACAGTTGATGACGCCACGAGGGCATTCAAGGTCAGCAATCCAAGACTCGGTGGGCAATCCAGAAGCACAAAGTCGACGTCGAGTTCGCTGGCTTGCAGCGCTTCGCGAAGTCGGAACTCACGGGTGTCGTGAGAAACGAGCTCTACCTCTGCGCCGGCGAGGTCGGTGTTGCTGGGCAAGATCAGAAGGTTTTCGTAGCGGGTCTGAAGCACGGCCTCATGCAGAGGAACAGCCCCCATCAACACGTGATAGGTCGAAGCCTCGACCGTCTTACGGTCGATGCCCAAGCCGCTCGTTGCGTTTCCTTGAGGGTCCATGTCGAGCAGGAGCACTTTGCACCCGGCATCGGCAAGACAGGCTGCGAGATTCACAGCCGTGGTGGTTTTACCCACCCCACCCTTCTGATTTGCAACGGCAACAACTTTGTTTGCACGTGTTTTCATGGCGAAACCTTCCTGGTTGCTCGGGGAGAGCCCAGGGCCGGGACTATGTCCCGAACGCGCCAATAATTCAATACCGGACCCAGATCAGTTGATCTGATCGACCACATAATGCGTGTCGCCAGACACCGTCGCTGTGGTGCCTGAGATCGTCATTTGGAGCTGATAGTCACAGTCCACGGTGTACCTGATGGGTTTTGCGAAAGCTGATGCCACCAATTTTGCAGCGTCGCCGTACGAGTCCAACAAGTCCGTGCGCTTGTAGGTTTTCCCGCGCATCACGAGCTTAATCGAATCCGCGCCATCCTTTCCGTCGATTTGCAGGCTCAGAGGGATCCGGTAGTTCGACAACGGATCAACTTTGATGCGGCCTTCTTTCAGGCGCGCGCTGGCATCTGAGAACACGATTTCGTCTTTGTAGCCCACCATGACCCAGGTCAGAGACTTGCCGCCAGCATCTTTGGCCAACGTGATCTCACGCCACATGACAAAGATATCGCCGTTGTAATTTCTCATCCGCGTGAAACGCGTCGCAAAATTATAGGGTTCGACGTTCGTCGCTACATGATCGGCATAACCATTACGGAGCCCAGTCACGGCCGCTCCGTTGACGTTGCCCTTCACATCGGCGCGAGGCGCGATGAGATTGAACTCGTAATATCCGCCGTCGCCGACTTTGATCTTCCCGCGACCGGGTCTCCACATCGGCATTTTGTTGTCGAAAACAATATCGAACGACTTTTCGCCTTTATGGGTCAATCGAAACGAATTCGTTCCCTCTTGCTGAACTTTTGTGGAGCCCATTTCGATCAGGAATTTCCCTTTATTATAGGTCCATTCGTCGTCGTCGAAGCTCTTGGTGTACTTGTATTTTTGTTTGGTCGCCGAAATCACGCGAACCTCGACCGTGCCTTTTCCGTTGCCCCAACCAAGGTTGGAGATCGTGAAGTCGACACCGACATGTCCACCGCCGTCCAAGTCGACCGCAAAACCGTAACGTTCTGAATACGCTTCGTTATCGCTCATCTCGGGAATGACGTCGCGCATCACGGGACTGCCCTTACCTCCACCCCAACTTTGACCAAACGCGCTGGCGGAGGCCAGGACCGTGACCAAAAGGGTAGTCAGTAATGTCCATGCTCTAATCGTTTGTGTGCGGTTGAAATGCATCGCTTTTCCTGCGAAATGGTTCGTCAGCTATGTGTCTTCAGACGCGCAGCGTTCTACATTTATTCAATGCGAAAAACGATAAAAGGTTGCGAAATTATCGTTTCTTTGTCGCTGAACATCCCGAAAGTGAAGGTTTATCAGTGGAGTCGAGTCATTGGTCTTGGGTAATCGGGACGATCTGGGCATTTGCCACGGCCGTCTGGTGTGTTGCCTTGCCGCCTGCCACCAGCGGGGCGCCAGCGTTGGCCGTTCAGTCGGTTGAGGGCGGCGGTCGTACGGTCATCGTGATTGTCGATTCGTTACGGCCTGCAAACCTGACCGCAGACCTGATGCCGAATCTTTCCGCCTATCAGGCCAAACGAATTCCGGTGCACACCTGCAGCGCCAACTTCACGCTTCCCTGCATTCAAACACTCTTGGAAGGCAAACAGAGCCCCTTCGCCGCAGGCCTTTCGAATTTCACAGGCGAAGAAGGCGGAGCCGCGAGTCTTCCCGCGGCATGGGCGAAGCTCAAACAGCCTTTCCGCATGATCAGCGATCACACGCTCGATTCGCTTTACGGTGAGTTTGCCACTGAATCCGTCAGTGTCGCGGGATGGCCCGGCGACCACCTCGACCACGATCTGCGCGCGCTCAATATCGGCGAGGGTTGGCTCAAGGATCATCCCAACGATCACGCCATCATCCATATCGTGGGCACGGACAAGGTCGCCCACCATCAACAGCCAGGGTCGGCGGCGTACATCAAACACTGGATCGCCGTGGATGTGGAACTTGGGCGCCTGCTCGGCGGGTTGTCACCCAAAGACAACGTGCTGGTCACCGGGGACCATGGCCACGGCGATATTGGCCATCACACGCGGGAATCCGTCGCGTTGATCAGCGGCGATCGCTTCCAGAAATTATTTGAAAGCTTCCCGATCGACCAAGAAATCGAACAAACCGACCTGCTCTACTTCTTGGCATTTGCCTCCGGTGTGACCTTGCCCGCCAACTATGAGGGCAATTTTTGGGAATCCGACGACGCCACGCCCGAGGTGCTCAGCTTCACCGCGGCGCAACGTCATTCGCTTGGTATTGCTCAGGGATCGGTGTCGGCGGCGTACGCAACAGCTCGCTCGACGCGTGAATCCGATTCGAAACGGCATCCTTTCGAGTTCCTGGGCGCTCTTCTGCTCGCCGCTGGACTCTTCGCCTTCGCCGTGCATCGGCACACCCACGGCGTTTCGTCGTTGGGATGGGGGCTTCTGATCGCCGCGTTTGGCGCGACGGTGATGAGTGTTTGGCTGCCGTCGGTCTGGCTGGGTTCTGGCATCGCACTTGGGTCCATCGCGTTTTTCATCCGCTTCGCACGAACCAAGTCCGAGCGCGTGACCTGGGGCATCGTGTTGACGATCTTAGTCGCTTCGGCATTAACCTCGGCGTTTGCTGAACCCTGGCGCGACTTTTTCCATACGCGCGGAGGCGTGCATCCAGCCTGGTTCGTCTTTTACGCGATGGTCCTTCTGATCGCGGCTCTGGGCTCTCGCGTCATATCTGGAAGCGTGCGATTTGCGCCCGAGGCCGCCGTGGTCTTTGGGATCACCGTGCTCCCAAGCGGCGTCTATTATTACCAGGCCGGCCAGAACTTCATGACCGGAATGGTCTTCGGGTCTTTAGTCGCAGGCGCGGCAGCCCTTGCTGGCGGTTGGCGGCCCTCACGGACTCATGTCCTGCGATTGGCCCCGATCATCGCAGGATTGGTCTTTTTCATGCTGCAAGAATCCGGTGGCTGGGAGTGGAAGTTTTTCCCTCATCGATGGTTGGCGGCGCTTGGCTGGTGGCCGTCCTTGGCGTTGATTCTCGCGTTGGCACTCGCGACGGCGGCTTTTTTGACCTCGATGAAACGTCGGGCCGCGATGCTTGGCCTCTTCGCCTTGGCCTTCACCTATGCGGTGGTCATCGGAGAGTTGCCCATTGAACGCTTTGCCACGGCGTCAGTGGTCATTCTTTTTGTCACGGCGTGGATTTCATGGACCGAAGAAACCCGCGCGGATTTTTCGATCGCGGCAAGAAATTGGGGGCACGCGATCGTGCTCCTGGCCGCTCAGCTCTTTGTGGGTTGGATGATGATCGACGGCTACAGGCTCAATAACGTCGATTTCTCGTTCGCCTTGGATTGGTTTGGGGGCATCGGCGACGAGGCCGTCGTCTACGCGTTGACCCAGACCGCAGCCAGCCTGAAATACGGCATGCCGGCCCTGCTGATGCTCGGCTCGGTGCGCCTTTCGCTCGGGTCGGCACGATTCCGACGAGTGGTGTTTGAAGCTGTGCTTCTGGGGCTCTTTGAGCTTTTGGTGCTGATGGTCCAAATCCTATTCGGACAGGCGTTTCAAACAGAGCGCCTCTGGGAACTCGCCGTCGCCGACATCACTTTTGAAAGCAATCTGATCTTGATGCTTCCCGCGATCGCGGTGCCGATGGGGATCCTTGATTGGATTCGGGCACGTCGTGATAGCGCAAAACTGACGAAAGCGTAAAAACCGGCCTCATCACGCTCGTGATTCTGGCCAGTCTGGTCCAGTGAACCGCTTTGCCTTTGATCACACGCTCCAGAATCGCTAAAGAGAGCACGCAAAGTCGCCTTTTGCGGCCCGCGTGGAGTCCAGAATGGAAGATGTACAAAACCGCCGCGACCATCGCGAAATCCCGATCGACCGAGTCGGAGTGCGAAATCTGCGTTACCCCATCATCGTGTGGGACCGCGATCACGAGAAACAAAGCACCGTTGCACTGCTCAGCCTGTCTGTGAGCCTGCCCCATCATTTCAAGGGAACTCATATGAGTCGTTTCCTTGAGATTCTGAACCAACATCGCGGAGAACTCACGATTCGCACGTTGCCGCTCGTGCTGCATGACCTCAAAAAACACCTCGATTCCGAGGCCGCCCAACTTGAAGCGACCTTCCCGTATTTCCTGGAGCGCGTGGCCCCGGTCAGCGGCGCGAAGTCACTCTTGGACTACGAAGGCCATTTCAGCGGAATTTCAGACCTGGAGGGCGACACCTTCATCCTTGGTGTGAAGGTCCCGGTCACCAGCTTGTGCCCGTGCAGCAAGGAAATCAGCGATTACGGCGCCCACAGCCAGCGGTCCTTTGTCTCGATCGAAATCAAGATGTCGTCGAACGAGCCCGAGCATTTCATCTGGATGGAAGAGCTCATCGAAGTCGCCGAATCAAGCGCTTCCGCCCCGCTTTATCCTTTATTGAAGCGACCCGACGAACGCCACGTCACGATGCAGGCCTACGATAATCCGGCATTCGTCGAAGACATCACACGAAACGTCGCGGACAAGCTCATGAACGACGCGCGAGTGAAGTGGTTCAGGGTTTTCTGCGAAAACGAAGAAAGCATCCATAACCACAACGCGTTCGCCGAAATCGAGTGGACACGAGGCTGAGATGTACACCGTCGAGATAAAACATAACTTCGAGACGGCGCATCGCCTTTCTTCACCTGACGCCCCAATCAAATGCCAATCCATCCACGGACATTCGTGGTGGGTCACCGTTCAAATCGCGGGTGACGTCGTTAACGACGAAGGCATGCTGGTGGAGTTTGGTGCGTTTAAACGCGCCTGGCGTGGGTTCCTGGATGATCATCTGGACCACCACCTTGTGGTTCGAACGGGTGATATCGTGGCCGCGGCCATCCTTGGCGTCCAACCCGACGCCCGAATCGCCGAGCTGCCCTTTGACCCCACGACCGAAAACCTCGCGCGCTATCTTCATCAAGAAGCCGTGCGCATTCTGAGCGCGTTGGACACCGCCGACGGCGTCCGAATCCTAGCCGTCCATTTGCAAGAAACACGAGTCAACGCCGCAAGTTGGCAGGAGCCATCATGAGTCATTTTTTCGAGCCTAATCCTGTGCCCACCCTGCTTCAAAACGTGCGTGCCATCGACCCCGCCGCCGGCCTCGATTCGGTGGGTGATGTGCTGATCGTGAGCGATCGGGTTGAATTCGAACCCGAAACCCTACCCGACGGCACCCAAGTCATCGACGCGACTGGTCTTTGGGCGATGCCAGGCCTCGTGGATTTGCAGGTTCATTTTCGTGAACCCGGATTCGAGCACAAAGAAACGATCGAAACCGGCTCACGCGCCGCATTTGCGGGCGGAATCACGAGTGTTGTGGTGATGCCAAACACCAAACCCACGATGGATACCGCAGAATCGGTCCTGAATCAGACACGGCTGAGCGAGGCGGTTTCGGGTGTGAATATCATGGTTGCTGCGGCAGCGACTCGCGATATCGCCGGCCACGAGCTGACCGATATCGCAGCCATGAAGGCTGCCGGCGCAGTGGCCATCACCGATGACGGTTATCCGCTGACCGATTCAGCAACGATGAAACGCGCCCTGATCGCATGTGCCGAAAACAACCTGCTTTTCATGCAACATGCCGAAGACCTCGCCTTGAGCCGCCACGGTGCGATGACCGAGAGCCCGGTCAGCGAAAAGCTGAAACTTACCGGTCAGTCGGCGGACGCCGAAGGCGTGATGGTCGAACACGATGTCGCCTTGGCCGTCGAAGTCGGTGCGCGTTACCACGTGCTGCATATGTCCACGCGACGCAGCATGAATGCAGTCCGCGAGGCCCGCGCCAAGGGTGGTCGAATCACGTGTGAAACTTCACCGCATCACTTGATGCTGAC
>JBFFMO010000182.1:0-7294 GCA_041554035.1 Allomicrovenator sp.
AAGCAGTCCGGGCTGGATCATCCCTGTCCTGGCGACCGTGGGCGGCCTGGTCAGCATCGCGTATTCGATCCGCTTTGTGTCGGCGGTATTCCTGGGCGAAAAGCGCGATGATTACCCTCATCCTCCCCACGATCCACCGCTTGGTATGTGGCTGCCGGTTGCGATTCTCGCGTCGGTTTGTGTCTTGGTCGGGCTGGCGCCTGAGTTTTTTGCTGCGCCCTTGCTCGCCGCCGCATCACAAGCCGCCACATCAGGCGCGCTGCCCGAGTACCACCTTTCGTTATGGCATGGTTTCACACCCGCCCTTGCGATGACTGGAGTCGCCCTGGCGCTGGGATTCGCACTCTTTGCAAATCGCGAACGCCTGCTCCAATGGAACGCAAAAGCCCCCGACGTCAGCGGAATGGACCTTACCGAAGGCTTCTTTGATCGCGTGATGGCGTTGGCAGGATGGTTCACAGAGCGAGTCGATGGAGGCTCGCTGCAGAAATACCTGTCGTACATGATTGGGGTTTCGATCCTGGCCGGATTCTGGGCCTTTCTCCAGCTCGGCTGGCAAGATGGAGGGCTCGCACCAACCGAAGCACCGCCTTTGCTACTCTTGCCCTGGGGTCTGCTGATCGCTGCATGTGTTTTCACGGTCTATTACCAACGCAAGCGTCTTGCCGCAGTCGTGTTCATGAGCGTGATCGGCCTGCTGGTTTCGCTGATTTTTGTGTATTTCTCGGCGCCGGATTTAGGCCTGACTCAGCTCTCGGTCGAGGTGGTGACCATTCTCCTCATCTTGCTCGCGATGCATGTGCTCCCCGAAAAGTGTCCCCCCGATTCGACCGGAAGCCGACGTCTACGTGACGCGACGCTTTCCATCCTTGCTGGTTTTGGAACGGCAGCCCTGGCGTGGGGTGCCATGACTCGGCCGCTCGAGAGCATATCGAGCTTCTATATCGATAAGGCGCTCTCGGAAGGCGGCGGCACGAATATCGTGAACGTTATTCTGGTCGACTTCCGTGGCTTCGACACGATGGGAGAAATCTCGGTCCTCGTGATTGCGGCTGTGGGAATCGTGGTGATGCTGCGCGGAAATAAACCGCCGCAACCGATCCAGGTCCCAGTGATGGACGAAGAACGATTCCCGGTGATGCTCACAAGCGTCACGCGACCGCTGATGCCGCTCGTGATGCTGATCGCAGTCTACATCTTCTTTCGCGGGCATAACCTGCCGGGAGGCGGCTTCATCGCGGGACTCGTGGCCGCTGTCACATTGTTGATGCAGTATTTGGCCAGCGGCCTGAGCTGGTCGAACGCACGGGTCCGAATCAACTACCTCAAACTCGGCGGATTTGGCGTCCTGATTGCCATCGGAACCGGTGCCAGCGCGGTCGTCATGGGTAAACCCTTCCTGACGCATGTCATGGGACACCCAAAGGTCCCGCTGCTGGGCGAATTTCATATCGGAACACCCGCGCTCTTTGACCTTGGGGTTTTCCTTGCCGTTGTGGGTGCGTTGATGGTGATCCTTGGACGACTCAGCGAGTACCAACGGTCCTCCTACGACTCAGAAACAAAGGAGGACGCATGATCAGCTACGAATTTCTGATGGCCTCATCGATCGGTGTGCTGGTGACGTGTGGCATCTATTTGCTTCTGCGCAGTCGAACCTTCCCGGTGGTCCTCGGCCTGACTTTGATCTCATACGCCGTGAACCTCTTCTTGTTTTCGATGGGACGCCTCCAGGTTGGTGCTCCGCCCATTCTTGGCGCTCAAGCTGAGTACACCGATCCACTGCCGCAAGGGTTGGTTTTGACCGCCATCGTCATTGGTTTTGCCATGACCGCATTCGCGATCACGCTGGCCGTTAAGGCGCATGTGGTCTTGGGTAACGACCATGTCGACGGAAAGGAGGGTGCATGAAAGACCTTCTGATTTTACCGATCCTGATCCCGATGCTCACCGCGATGATCATGTTGTTGATGGGCGATGGATTCCGAGACGCCAAGCGTTGGCTCGGAGGCATCGCGATCGTGGCGACTCTGGGTGTGTCCGCCTACCTTTTGAGCCTGACTGCTGGCGGCGAGGTTCTGACCTACGGGTTTGGAGACTGGCCGATGCCATTTGGGATCGTTTTTGTCCTGGACCGTCTGTCCGGGTTGATGGTGACGTTGACCACTGTTTTGGCGCTTTTCGCCTACGTCTATGCGATCACGGGCCCAGACACGAAGGGCCCATCCTTTCACTTCCTCTTCCTGATGCAGATCACAGGCGTCAACGGATCGTTCTTGACCGGCGACCTGTTTAACCTCTTTGTTTTCTTCGAGATTCTTCTGCTCACCGCCTACGTTTTGGTGGTTTATGGAAGTGGGCCTGCGCGAACACGAACGGGAATGCAGTACGTGTTTCTTAACCTGCTGGGTTCGTCGCTTTTCCTGGTCGCTATCGGCGTCATCTACGCGGTCACAGGCACGTTGAATATGGCGGACCTGGCGGTGAAGTTCGCGCAGGTGGGCGCCGGTGACGCGATGTTGGTGCGAGCTTCGTCGTATCTGCTCATCGTCGTATTCGCGGTCAAAGCGGGACTTTTCCCGCTCTACTTCTGGCTGCCGCATTCTTACGGGGCTGTGACAGCGCCTGTTGCGGCACTTTTTGCCATCATGACCAAAGTCGGCGTTTACGCGATCCTGCGTTCTACGACGCTCTTTTTTGGGCCCGAACAGGGATTCGTTGAAAATCTGGTCCTTCCCTATTTGCTGCCTGCGGCGCTCGTCACCCTTGTGGCTGCGGTCTTGGGAGCTGTGTCGGCCACGAAGCTTCGAACCATGTCTGCCTATCTACTGCTGGCCTCGATTGGAACGATGCTGGCGGGTATCGGCCTGTTCACAGCGCCTGGGATTTCAGCGTCCCTATACTATTTGCTGCACAGCACCTTGATCATGGGCGCGCTCTTTTTGGTCGCAGACCTGGTCTCCGCGCAGCGCGGACCCGACGTGCGGGATTCTTTCATCGCCGGACCAAAAATCCGCCAACCTCTGCTGCTGGGGGTATTTTTCTGCATCACGGTGATCGGCGTGCTGGGATTACCCCCCTTGAGCGGTTTCCTTGGCAAAGCCCAAATCCTTGCGGCGGCCGTTGCGTCACCGTGGCAGACGGCCATGTGGGCTACGGTATTGCTGACGAGCCTCGTGTCGTTGGTGGCCGCTGGCCGAGCTGGAACCACACTCTTCTGGAATACCAGCGACACGCTTGAGACACGGTCGAGTGTCGCAGGCTGGAAAGCCTTGCCCATCGCCGGGCTCTTGGCCTGCGTTGTCCTCTTGACCGTTTTTGCAGGTCCTTTGACTCGTTTCACCGAGGCCACTGCAAATCAGTTGCTTGAGCGGACTCCCTATATTTCTGCAGTATTGGAGTCGCCATGAAGACTTTTTTGCCCGCTCCAATGCTCAGCTTCTTGATGCTCACGAACTGGCTGCTCGTCCAGATGTCGCTCGCTCCTGCGGATGTCTTCATCGGGATTGTGTTGGCCCTGGGCCTGCCCTTTCTGACGATCCGGTTCTGGCCTGACGCCCCACAGGTGCGACACCCAGCCAAAGTCGCCAAGTACGTCGTGATATTTCTCTACGATGTTCTGGTCGGCGGTCTGCAGGTGGCGTGGTGGATCATCGGGCCTCAGTCGAAATTGCAGCCCAAATTCATCTTCATACCTCTTGACCTCAGGCATCCGTTTTCGATCACGATGCTTGCGAGCACCATATCGCTGACCCCCGGCACGGTTTCGGCACATGTCAGTGGAGACCGACGTTTGTTGATCGTCCACTGCCTCAATGCACCGGATGGAGACGCCATGGTGAGGGGAATCAAGGAGCGCTACGAAGCGCCACTCATGGAGATTCTCGAATGATTCTCGAATACGCGACTATCGCCGCGATGATCCTGATATCGATCGCGCTTCTCTTGAATTTCTATCGCATGGCCATCGGGCCAAGAACGATGGACCGGGTGGTGGCATTGGACACGATGTACATCAACGCCATCGCGATGATTGTGCTTCTGGGCATTCACCTCGACTCAACACTGTATTTCGAAGCCGCGCTGCTGATAGCGATGATGGGTTTTGTGAGTACTGTCGCGCTGAGCAAGTATTTCTTGCGCGGCGACATCATGGAGTAAGCCTTGAACCTCGCCGTCGAAATTATCGTTTCTGTGTTGCTGGTGGTTGGGGCGCTCTTCGCCCTGATTGGCTCCTGGGGACTCGCCAAGCTCAAAGACTTCTACATGCGCCTGCATGCACCTACCAAAGCGACCACTCTGGGCCTGGGATGTATGCTTATCGGCTCGTCAGTGTACTTCAGCGCCAGCCTCGGGACGCTCACCCTGCACGAAGTCCTGGTCACGGTGTTCCTGTTCATCACAGCACCCGCGAGCGCCCATATCGTGGCGAAGGCCGCCCTGCACGAACACTTCGCATTCGAGGGCGGTCAAAGTGACCCGCTGGATCACCCGCTCAACGTGCATACGGTCCAAGAGGTGGATGTAACTGGGATCGACGACTAGAGGTCGCAAAGCGGGCAGGATGCCCGCAGACCCAAAACCGAGAACCGCTCACTGCCTACAGGCGATGGCCGGTGTCCAGCGGTGTTCCTTGCGCAATGACGGTGCCATCGAAATCGGTATTTGATTCGAGAGACCGCAAAAACTCGAAAGTAAAGATGCCCGTGTCGTGGCCGTCTCCCCAGGCGATGCAAACCGCGTACGTGCCTACCGGAGTCACGTTGTCTACCCGCGACGAAGCGTCGGACGTCATCGGGTTCCATTTCGGTGGACCCCCGCCATGCCCCTGACAATGCGCACATGGGCAGTATCCGCGCAGGAATGTGCACGACAAGCGGCTCTCCGCGTCGTCGCTCCATTCAAGCTCAAGGACATTAGTCTCGGCGACAAATTTGATCTGAGTCGGGTGCGGAATTTTGGCCATTACTGAATCCTAAACACGTGTACGCCGCCATCATCGCAGCCAACGGCCAAATGCTTACCACGTAGATCGACCGACCAACACGCGCTTCCTGTCCTTAACGACTGATGAGGCTCGGCACTGTCTCGATTGTAAATCATCACACGGGTGTCTTCGCCCACAGAAACGATCGTTCCGTCTTCACCCACCGCGATTCCGCGTGCCTGACCACGATGCGACAACATCGGTTTTGGATGGCCTTCGCTGTCCCGAAAGACATCGCCATTTGCCGCGCACCAGGCCGTGATTTCCCCATTCGTGCCACCAGAAATCAACGTGTCGAAACCGTCAAAAATATCGACCTGAATCCACTGACTATTCCAAACCCGAACCGTCCCGTCATGGCCCAGCGTGATGGTACGTACCGGCGAGGTCGAAATGTCGGCCACGGGCCCCTGATGCCCATGAAGTACGTGGACGCTTTCACCACGTTCAAGGTTCCAGATTCGTGCGGTGCCATCATAACTCGACGAGAGCACGTAGCGACCGTCGGCTGTGAAATCGACTCCTGTCACCCATGCCGTGTGACCGACCAACTGCGCATGTCGAACTCGACCCGACTCCGCGGTGGGCAGAAGCCACAGGTGAACGATGCCTTCGTCGCCACCGGCAGCAAGCACTGAACCGTCTGGACTAAAGGCCACGGCGTTGATGCCGGGATGTTCGACCCGCAAACGATGGACAAGCCCACCATCGGCACCCCACACACACACATGATTGTCGCCACCGGCGGACGCCACATGAGTGCCGTCGGGACTGACCGCGACCGCATAAACATGCTGGTGGGCGGTCTTCAACACCGCAACCGGAACAAAAGTCGCCACGGTCGTCTTGCGTTTGCGTCGCAAGATGCCGGAGGCCGGCGCAGCCGGGACTTCGACCGAAGGGCCAGGCGCCACTTCAAACACCCCGGGGACTGGGCGAGCGCCTTTAGGGGGCGGCAACTTGGGATCACCAATCCGCTCCATGCGATCGATCGCGCTCGTGGACACCACTCCAAGGCCTTCTTCGTTCGCGCCGAACTCAGCGGCCCCCAAACGGGGTTTTGTGCTCTCCGCTCCCACGCCGACAATCTCGGCCTCGATCTCGATATCCTCGAAGTCGCGAAACGATTCCTCGACCGAGAAACTCATGATTTCGACCGGAAGCCCGAGCCCCATGATCTCTTCCGCGTCAGAGATTCCGTCCAAAACCGGACGCGAAGTGTCGGTCTTGATTCGCTCAAACGGAGAGGTCGGCGGTCGCACTTCCTCGGCCACAGAGACAGGTCGAGCCAGGTCTCCAGAAGGAGCATCTTCTTCGACTTCCGAGTCCTGCTTCGGTTCGGCTAGAGCCGCGTCTGAGACTTCTGAGCCGTCGATCGGAGTCGCGAAAAATGCGTGGGTATGGCCCGATGCTGCCTCAAGACCCAAAATGGCACTCATCTCGCCGTCGTGTGCGCTGTCATCGCTCGGAGCTGAATCCATCGTAAGGTTGGGCGTCGCAATGGCGGGCGACTTCGGTTTTTGAAGCTTGGGAAGATTGAGTCTTTCCTGCAGCAATCGCTTCTTGAGATCGACCGAGTTCATGGCCTGCGTATCGCGCAACGTGGCCGCCTCCACCGGAGCCTCTTTGAACGCCGGAGCCGGAATTTTGCTTACCAATGGGACAGCGACCGCCTCGGCAAATGCCGCTTCGATTTCGGCATCAACTTCAGCCGGGTCGGCGTAGGCCATGTTGCCAACGCCGGTGGTCATCGGACCGGGTTCGCCCACCTGAGAAATTGCCGCCCGATCATCTTTGTTTGGCTCCGCACGAGCGTTTGGCGGCCTGGGGGGCGCTGGGGCAGACGGATTTGCCAACGAAGACAGAATCAGGTCAGCCTCGGATACCTGAAGGGCGACAGAAGACTCTGCACCGGCGAAGGCAAACTTGTCTTCATCGGCTTCCGCGGCTTCCACGGCGGCAGCAAGTTCAGCAGCCTCGGCAGCAGCCTCAAGCTCAGCAGCTTCAGCAGCTGCAGCCCTCGTTTCAGCTTCCACAGCGGCAGCACGCTCGGCAGCTTCAGCAGCGGCACGCTCGGCAGCTTCAGCAGCGGCAACTTCAGCAGCTTCGGCAGCGGCACGCTCGGCAGCTTCAGCAGCAGCACGCTCGGCGGCTTCGGCAGCGGCACGCTCGGCAGCTTCGGCGGCAGCAAGCTCGGCAGCTTCAGCAGCAAGCTCGGCAGCTTCAGCAGCAGCAAGCTCGGCCGCTTCAGCAGCAGCAAGCTCGACAGCTTCGGCAGCAGCAAGCGCGACAGCTTCGGCAGCAGCA